>CAXFCV010000239.1:0-3214 GCA_964000975.1 uncultured Rhodospirillaceae bacterium
GACCGGGGGGATCTCCTGGTGGACTGCGCGCCCGATGATTAGCCCAATGGCCCAGGTAAATACGGCAAGTGAAATGAAAGCATACGCGTGACTCATTTCTGGGCGTTTCTCAGCCATGACGTGTGTGTTTGTCATATAAAATCTAATACCGTTGGGTTCAGGAGTAGCTCAATCAAAACAAGACTAATGCTAATTCAATGTTCAGCTATCCTTGGAATTGCATATCCGGATATCTGAAAAGGGCGCTTAAAGATGAATCTCTTCTCTGTCCATTGCCAAATTTCCCGTCAGCCAGTTTCGCATAAACTCAGCCACCGTCTCCGGGCGTTCCAACGGTAACAAATGAGCAGCTTCCTTTACGATAACAAGTTTGGAACGCTGGATCCTAGAAGTTACTTCACGCGATAACTCAGGGGGTATCAATTTGTCAGCTGCCCCGCACATTACCAAGGTGGGGCAAATGATTTCGCTCAACTGATCTCGTAAGTCTCTTCCTTGCCTCAGATTGGCCAGTTGTTGAGCGATCCTCTCCGCACCAATAGTTTCCGCCATAGTGTCAACTATCGCCGTCATGGACCGACTACGCTGATTATCATCATTCAGAAAAAACGGGATGAGTGCCCGCTTTACATAATCAAAATCTTCATGCGGCAAAATTTCTCCCAATTCAAGAAGGCCTTTACTCACCCCAGCGGCCTCTAAATTCGGGGTGCTACCAATTAGACACAGACCTGTTACCCTATCGCCACCGAGCTTATTTACCAGCAAACTGCAGTAACCACCTGTAGACATCCCCGCGACTGCAAAATTAGGGGGACTTTCGGCAAGGATGGCTTCTGCGGCAGCCTCGAAATCGTCGTGCCGCAAAAGTTGCTGAGTGACATGAACGTCGGCAAACTCCGAGAGGAGTTCAACTTGCCGACGCCAAAGGATATCTGTGTTAAGAAACCCGGGGATCATTACCAAGAAGGGGCGTTCACTCATCTTGCAAAACTAACTGGCTGAGCTCCACTCGGCAAAGGTTTTCCCATTTTTGGCCAATTCTTCCAACAGGGAAGCCGGTTTCCAATAGTCGCCGTGACGCTCCTGCAAACCTCTAATTTTTGCCAACAGCGCTTTGCTACCAATTTGATCGGCGATATACATGGGTCCACCCCTAAACCGGGGAAATCCGTATCCGAACGACCAAATAACATCAATGTCACCGGGACGATAGGCAATGCCCTCCTCTAGAATCTTCGCCCCCTCATTAATGAGACCAAACAGGCAGCGCTCCTCAATCTCGGCATCTGTCATGGGCTCTCGCTTGATGCCAAGTTTTTCAGCTTCATTTTCAATAATACCAATCACACTCGGATCAGGGATTGGTTTTCGGTTACCCTCTTCGTAGATGTAGAATCCTGCACCTGTTTTTTGACCATAGCGGCCCATTTCAGCCACCTGATAGAGCACATTGAAATAAGGAGCGGGGTTGGCGTCCTTGAGACCCGAGTCCTGCAGTATCGAATGCATAATATCGACCCCGGCCATATCGTGCATGGCCCACGGCCCCATCGGGAAACCAAATTCATACATTACACGATCGATCTGTTCCGGTGTAGCCCCCTCGAGCAGCATCTGATCCGCCTCCCGATGAAAACCCTCTATCATCATGCGGTTACCGATAAATCCGAAACAAACCCCAGCAACCACCCCAGTCTTTCGAATACGCTTGGCAAGATCAACAGATGTTGCGAGCACCTCCAATGAGGTTCGATCCCCACGCACGATCTCCACGAGCTTCATGACGTTTGCGGGACTGAAAAAATGCAACCCGACGACCTTTTCAGGACGCCTGGTGGCTCTCGCAATCTCATTTACATCGAGGGTTGAAGTATTAGTGGCCAGTATCGCGTCTGGTTTACAGATTCTATCAATCTCGGCAAATATCTTTTTCTTGAGATCCATGTTCTCAAAAACGGCCTCGATCACCAAATCTTTATCCTCGATATCCTGGTAATTCGTGGTACCGGAGATGAGTGCCATACGCGTCGCCATTTTATCCTCGCTGAGACGCCCGCGCTTCACCGTATTCTCGTAATTTTTCTGCACCACACCCAAGCCCTTCTCCAGAGACTCCTCGGAGATGTCCACCAGAGTTACAGGCACACCGATGTTGGCGAAGTTCATAGCAATGCCGCCACCCATGGTACCGGAGCCGAGGATAGCCACGCTCTCCACAAGATGCTTCGCGGTATTTTTCGAGAGACCAGGGATGTTACCAATCTCACGCTCGGCAAAAAAGATATGACGCAGGGCCCTGGCCTCCTCGCTGACCAGGGCCTCGTCGCCTATCCGACGCTCCTCAATAATTCCTTCCTCAAAAGGCAATTTGATGGCGTGACTAATGGCCTCGATGACCAATTCCGGTGCGTTCTGCCCCCGGGCTTTTTTGGCCGCAGTTTTTCGTGCCTCCGCTAGAAATTCGTTCGTATACCCCTCCGTATTGATAATCATTTCCGAGGTTTTGCGGGGTCCTGCACCCTCTGCAAGGATGGTACGTGCATAGGCTATGGCACCCTCGATAAAGTCGCCGTCAATGACATGGTCTAGAATGCCGATCTTGAGGGCTTGGACTGCGTCAACCGGTGTGATGTTCAAAATCAATTCGAGTGCAGGCTTAGCGCCGACAAGACGCGGCAGACGCTGAGACCCGCCTGCACCGGGAATAATACCCAGAGAGACCTCTGGCAGGCCAACCCGCGCGCTGTCGGCAGCACAACGGTAATGACAGGCAAGCGCCGCTTCTAAACCGGCGCCCAGTGCTGTGCCGTGCATGGCGACGATGACCGGCTTGGGGCTGTTCTCCATGATCCCGAAGACCTCATGATAACCGGGGTCGGCGATTGGCTCATCAAACTCTCGCAGGTCGGCGCCAGCAGCAAAGGTCCGACCCGCACATGTCAAAAGGATCGCCCTAACATCGGCATGGTCAATCGCAGTCTCGAACGTTCGCTTGAGCCCCGCTCGAATTGGCTGGTTGATAGCGTTTACCGGCGGACTATCAATAGTAATAACCCCGATATCATCGGTTAAAGAGAACGAAACCGGATCAATCATAACTACCCCCTATGTTGTAAAATAGTTATACTCTATAACTATATAACGTAGCTCCGACAATCGCTTTCCTGTTGAGCCTTTACAGGACGGGTTTTTTATCAGAATAAAGTTTGTA
>CAXFCV010000240.1:0-7358 GCA_964000975.1 uncultured Rhodospirillaceae bacterium
ACTCCGAAGTTTACTTCAAAGGCTCAACCAAGCTTGATAATGGTCTTGGCGTCTCAGTGACCGTGCAGTTGGAGTCAGATCAAGTTAACAACGCCTCTGCTCACATTGACGAATCCTACGCAACCGTGAGTGGTGGTTTTGGTTCAGTCATTCTTGGTTCCACAAAAGGATCAACCGTTAAAATGTTCGTAGGCGCGCCTGCGGTCGGAGGCCTTGGCCTGGGTAACACTGATCACGATTCCTGGATCATCAAGCCTTCAGCAGTTGGTAACGTATCTAACTTCTCGTCCGGAACCACTGCAGGTGCCAGTGACGCCATGAAGGTCGTGTACCTCTCGCCGACCATTGCTGGCGGATTGAGCGTTGGTGCTTCTTATACACCGTCAACCGACAACAGCGACAACATGCCGGAGACCGGTGGTAATTCTGGTGATGCCAGTCAAATGTTTGACGCGGTTGTGAAGTTCAGCGGTAAGATGGGTGGATCGTCCGTTAATGCAAACGTTGGATACGGCGAAACCCAAGGCACTGCAGCCAACACCAACAAGTTTGTACGGACTGGTGTATCAGTCGCAGCGGGTGGTGTCACAGCTGGGGTCGGTTACAAATTCGTAGACGATAAAGACTCCGGAAAAGGCGGTACCGCCAATAGTGATGAGCAAACCTCGTACAACATTGGCGTTAAATACGCTGCTGGTGGTTACACGATGGGTATAGGTTATGCACATACTGAGATGCCACTTGCTTCCGGTACCCAAGGTGACGATGAGATGGACAAGTACACGCTGGGTATAGAGCGTGGCATGGGTGCAGGCGTTACGCTCACTGGCCAACTCGCATACGTTGACTGGAGTGATGAACTTACCAGTGATGCCAATAACAACAATGGCTGGGCTCTTGTTGGTGGCATAAAGGTTAAATTCTAAGTAATTAGGTAAGTAAACACGGATTTGGGGAGCGGTTCTGCCGCTCCCCTTTTTCTTTATTCAAGGGGCATTTAGCCCACGATTGGTCTTGAAATTAATCGGATTAACTTGGTGGACATTTTTGGGACAAAAAAAGTCGGCCACGAATTCCCCGGTTGCTGTCACGCCTTGGAATAATGGTGCTCTTATTTAAAACGGTCTGTCCCGACCTAATCAATAGATCAGTAACGTATTCTTTATGATGGGCGTAGCGCCCGGTCGGCTTTAGGGCAAAATCCCCATCAATAAGATCCTCAACGGTGAAGCAAAAAATACCCCCGTCAGCCAATTGATGGCCTACACCGTTGAAGACGTCTTTTAAGACACCGAGATATACTAGGGCGTCCCCGCAGACGATCAGATCAAATTTGCCACGGTTATTCGAGACTCTCAAAAAATCAATTATGTCCGAGACATTTGACTCGTCAATACGATTGGTTGAAATTGCGATTTCCAACATTTTTGACGAGAGATCCACACCCGTGATATGTGTTGTTAATGTCCGAATGGCCTCTGCTATTAGACCTGTCCCGCAGCCCAGGTCTAGAACTCTCTCAAAGGGAGGCACGGTTGCGCGTGGGTGTGTTTTCAGATACGCCGATAATGCATTCTCAATTAGGTCAGGCACAACATAATTCAGATCATTAACTAGGTCCGAATCAAATGTTTCGGCATAGTCATCAAATAAATCACGGATATAGTTTCTAGGCGCCCGATTAGTTTTTGCTCCTGTCATGGCAGCTAGCAGGTGTGACGCCATACTGTGATCGGGATGCTGGTCGAGACAGGATCTATAAGCGATCTCGGCGCCTTCCTTATCGCCGGACATTTCTCGCGAGTATGCTAGTTCCCAATAGGCCTCTGTTCTCTCCGGTTCTGCGTCAAAACCCCGTTCATACAACGAGACCGCTTCCTCATAAAATTCTGTTACCCGTAACACAGCCGCCAAACCAAACAAGGCATCCGGATCTGAGGGCGCGGCCTCAATTGCGTTTCGATAGGCGTCCTCTGATATGTCATATTCGCCGAGCCCAAAACAACAATCTCCAAGCCCGATCATTGCTTCTGGTATACTTTTGTCTATCGCTAGAACGGTTTCATAGTCTGCGCGAGCTGCCTCAAAATCCTCAGCTTCCAGGTGTGCTAGCGCCCGCTCGATAAGTTGTGGAATGTCTGCGATGGTCATTGTTTACGGAACCATGTCTTTGATGGGGTTATCTCATATTTAAGACACGGGCTGTAATCATTATCCATGTCAGGGCTCTCCATCGTTGACGCATAACAAGTTCCACCTGGTCTATAGACGTGATTATTCAACATTTCCTAATATTCCCCCAAGCTCATTCACTGAGCGCTCCAACAGCAGCAATTCCGGCGCAGGAGGTTCCGATCAACCTCGGCGCTGTGACCACGGTGATCCCACCAAGCGCTATAATCGGAACCAATGATGGTCTGCTTTGTAGAGCAAAGCCAAAGACCCCAGTTGGTGTCTGATTGGGGTGACTATCTGTTGTAAAAATGGGAGAAGCCAAAACCGCATCAACGCCCATCCGATGTGCCTTATGAACCGCTGCCATGGAATGAACTGCGGCAGTCGAAATTCGATTTTTCATTCGGATCCAGCGGCGATGTCCCGGTTGGGGCCGCTTAATAGCCCATTCTGGCAGATGCAATCCGTCGGCCGCAACAATGTCCGCCAGGCGGGCGTCCCCCGCTATAATTAATATTAAGGATCTTTCCTGACATACACGCTTGAGATGTTTAGCAAGGGTATATCTTTCCGGCGTATCATAGTGGCGTAAGATTACAGCTGTCCCTCGCGGCAAACGTTCTGCGATCTGAACTGGATCTGGCGTGCGCACAGGGTCCGTCATAAAATAAAGATATGGCAAGTGGGCCGCACCGGCTGTTAAATTGAGCCGGCGCCCGATTTCTGATAAGCGTAATATCCCCTCTTCACTCATACAATGATCATAGAAAATTATCCATGAAAGCCAATTGTCTCATTGCGGAAAATTTGTCTCAAGTGCGGAACAAGATAAGCGCTGCGAGTAAAGCTGCCGGTCGTCCCGCTGGGTCTGTTAACCTTATTGCTGTGTCTAAAACTCATCCGCCGTCGACCATTGGCGCTGCTATTGCGTATGGGCAAACGGTGTTTGGAGAAAATAAAGTTCAAGAAGTTTCGGAAAAATGGCCGGCTCTGAAAGATAAGTATTTAGATACCCGGCTGCATTTTGTTGGCGCCCTGCAGTCAAACAAGGCACGGGAGGCCGTGCGCCTTTGCGATGTTATTGAAACAGTCGATCGCCCAAAACTCGCCGGCGCACTTGCCCGGTCGATGGATGAGGGGGGGCAGCGGCCGTCTTGTCTCATACAAGTGAACACTGGAGAGGAGCCTCAAAAAGCGGGCGTCTTGCCTGCCGATGCGGATGCCTTTATCACCGCTTGCCGGGACGACTATGAGTTGCCGGTAGCGGGACTCATGTGTATTCCGCCGGCCAATGAAGAGCCTGCCTTTCATTTCTCCTTTCTTCACGCCATTGCCGAGCGAAATGGTCTAGCAACTTTATCAATGGGGATGAGTGCAGATTATGAGGTTGCCATCCAGTTCGGTGCGACGCATGTTCGCGTCGGCACCGCGATTTTTGGCACCCGTTAATCGTTGGAGTTTGGGCCAGAAAAACCAATAAGTAAGGATTAAGCGGCCAATTGGATGTGGATGTTTTCGTTGGGGTCGCATCCAGCCAGAATGGTTGTGATCGATTGAAGATCAAGCGCGACACAGCCTTCAGTCGGGCGATGGTCTGCAGCGGCAACATGCATAAAAATGGCGCTGCCGCGATAAGGGACAATTGGTGCGTCGTTGTGACCCAGAGCGACGACAATGTCGTAGCACGGATCTTCACGCCATAATTTCTCGTGTGAAGCTGCAACGGGAAGTTGCACGAGCATGTTATAAAATGAATGCTCTGGATCATCGCACCACCCGTCAGATTTTCTGATGGGATGCGTTGGCAATACGGTCTTTAGGTTGGTCACCCGATCTTGCCGATAGAGCACTTTGCGGAGCGCATAGGTTCCAGCTGGCGTGCACCCATCGCTTTCCCATTTATCTGATGTAACCCCGTTCCGGCCGAGGGCGCAGCTAAATATGTGCCCGTTCCAGTTCAGGGTGCTTGGTGGGGTAACCCTGATCATTAGCGCACCGAAACCGCGCGGATTTGGCCTGAACCTGTCGCTAGTCTGTTTGTGGATTCATATTTGTTCAGGCCCTGACGCATTGCATCTAGAATCCGCCTGTTTCGATTATCCGTATTTGTTTGGGTTATTGCTTGAATGGAGTCAAACGGCTGATCGATTGGTGTCAACGACGTTACAGGGGAGGGCCTCGTTAAAGGTAGAGTTTGTCCTTTTTTGGTTAAAGAGGCACGGTTATCTGCTTCTGAAAACTTCGGTTCTAAACGATAAGGCTCGAGAGAGATCGGTCGATTTTGCCTTGTTTTCGATGTCTCGTTGATAAGTCCCTGCGATGAAAACGCCAGAGTTGATGCGCTATTTGACGCAACAATTTGGTCGTATGGGGGTGATGGTCGAGCGATGTCTCCTAAAAGGCCAAAGTCTGGTAGTGGCTTTGCCGTTGTAGCTGGCTGTTCGTTATCATCGCCGGATGAGCTCTTAGCGATGGGGATCGCAGACATGCCTGCGGCTCGATATCTTTCCTCACTTACCTGCGTCCTCGGCGGCGCCGTTTTCAAAAGTTCACCCGTGCGCGGTATAACCCCGGTTCCAATAGACTGGAACACTGAAACCGGCGCTTGGCCTCGATTTGATTGTTTGCGTAACTGAGCCGGTCCCAAAGTGCTGATTTCTGCGCCCGTTCCGGAGTGCGCGGGTGTGTTTTGATCGTCTATGGTGCCGACGAAAAAGGAACCCGTATGATCCGCAATATCACGGCCAGTGCTGTGTTTTACAGCTACATCCAGGCTGGAGAGAGCCGCCCCTATGGGGCCACCAAATAACGCTCCTCCAACTATCTTTGCTCCCGGGTCAATGGTGTCTCCGGAAATCGATCGATAAAGGGTGGAGATAATAGGTATGTGCTGAAGCGGGTTGATCACGTCTAATAAATCGAGAAAAGTAAACCCATCTTTCCCGAAAAATTGGAGACCATTGCTGCCATTTCCAGGACGTTGCTGTGCGAGACTAGGGGGGCTGGCCTCTAGGGGTTTAAATACTGATGAGCCCGTTTTAGAATCAACTTGATCAATCATTGGTTCTTACCGTTCAATTTTGTTTGGGTAAGCCTATGCAATCTAGGTGCCAGAGATTACCATGGTTTTTAGCGAGGTTCGCAATCACTTTTCTTTCCAGCTTAGATTTTAAGGTTATTTTTGTTGCTCAAGAGGGAAATAGCTGCCGGGTGACGAACTTCTCTCAAAGAGTGCTTTAAGCGAAATCCTCCCGTGACACCCTTGATAAGTTATGAGACAAAAAGCTAATTATTATGGTGTCTTCATCGGAGTATACCCTTTATGAGTTCAAGAAGACGCATTCTAGTTGTTGATGATGACAAAGCTCTTCGGCAGGTGTTGATAGAACAGCTTCAAATCCATGAAGAATTCATCACGGAGGAGGCTGCGACAGGAAGGTCCGCCATCGACCGCACCAAGAACCAATATTTTGATGTTATTTTGCTTGATGATAGTCTGCCTGACATGGACGGAAGAGAAGTATGCCGGATTATGCGCCGCACCGGCATAAAATCGCCAATTATCATGCTTGCCGGTGCCGATGCAGATGATAATTCCATCCTGGGACTTGACGACGGCGTCAATTATTACTTGGGAAAACCGTTTAAAATTGGCGAGTTATTGGCCCGCCTCAGGGCCTATATCGGGGACCATGAGCAAAGTAAGCATGGCGTGTTTCAAATTGGTCCCTATAACTTTCGTCCTGCCGCCAAAATCATGGTCAATAAGGAGACCCGGAAAAAAGTACGTCTGACCGATAAGGAAACGGCCATCGTGAAATTTTTGTATCTCGCGGGCGAGCGCGTTGTCAGCCGAGAGGATTTGCTGGGCGAGGTTTGGGGATATAACGCGGACGTAACAACGCACACGTTGGAAACCCATGTCTACCGGCTCCGTCAGAAAATTGAACGTGAACCATCCAATGCGGATTTGCTGGTGACGGAACCCAACGGCTATCGGCTCATCCCCTAGAGTGCGACTATTTCTAGATTTTAAGCGTTACAGTGACCGGCGCATGATCGGACGGTTTGCAACCACCACGTGCCTCTCTCGATACGTTGGCGACAGGGTGGCGAGAGGCGCGCGGAGTTGGGTTTCGGGCTTGTTTCAGTGCCAGCGGCTTACTTGTCATGCTGGAAAAGCTTCAGATCCAGCGTCATCCCGGTTTCAACGCCAGTGAGCATCACGTTAGTTCGAATGTTTTGAGCATCAATGACGGTCCACTTGCGAAGTGCGAGAGGTTTATCAGTAAATATTAGCGTCATGGATCCTTTTCCCGGCTCGTCCGTGTCCCGAATTGTAATGCGGAGCATACCTGGCGAGCGCCTGATTTTTGTAACGGTGATATCACCATCCATCCGTATGTCTTCGCGCACCAGAAAATTGACCGGTGTGGATTTGAGGAAGATATGCGTGACCTGGTCCAGGTCTTTATCGATGTAGATGAGAAAGATTCCGTCCGAGATCATTAAAATAGAGGCTGGCGGATCATATTCGAAACGTAGTTTACCTGGCCGGGACATAAAAAGTTTGCCCGTCTCTACTCCCCCATTAGAAGAGGTTTGTAGAAACCTGCTTCGCAGGGTGGACAGGCTCTCAAGGTAGTCCTCCACCCGTTTAAGGTCTATCTTATCCTGCGCTGTCAGGCGGGCGGCAACCGCTATCTCCGCATCGGCCGCAGTGGGTATCAGTATAACACACCAGAGCAACGCCGTTGTAATTATTATGCGTGTAATAGCGCGCAGGTTCATGGCATCCTCCGTTTCGTTTGTCCGTTTCTATTCCTTGGTTATAGAAAAGATTGCCTGCAAGACGCAAAAGATCCCATGGCGCAGCATCATGGCGATGCATAATTCGGGAACTAGGGGTCAGTGACCCCCGACCAAGACCTCTCGGCGCCCTACCCGGTCGGCTTTACTTACCACACCTTGTTCCTCCATCTGCTCCATAATCCGGGCCGCACGATTATATCCAATCTGTAAGTGCCGTTGGATAAAGCTCGTGGAGGCCTTTCCTTCCCGAGCGACCAGGGCCACCGCCTCGTCATAGTAGCTATCATCGGAATTGCCGCTCCCACCTTGGTCAGAGAGTGTTGAACCATCGTCGATATCTTCCGTGACCTCGGTGATATAATGGGGTTCGG
>CAXFCV010000241.1:0-5428 GCA_964000975.1 uncultured Rhodospirillaceae bacterium
CCGGGAGTCCTCTGTCACGCCCCATTGGGTGGCAAAACGCGCCCCGTAGGGGTGCACGCCGGTGGGCGAGGAGGCGTTTAACAAATCGCCGTCTGTCCAGTGCTCTACCCGATTTCCGAAAGGATCAAACCAGTAGTCAAATATTTGTGCGCCGAGGATATGGCGGCCTACCCCCCAGGAATGATCATAACCGTGTGCCCTGAGATGCTCGTGGCCTACTTGCAGAGCGTTGATGTCTCGAACTTCGAACGCTATGTGGCCGAGCTCGGGTTTTCCGGTTGGTGCGGTCAGTAGCGTATGGTGGTCGACAAACTCTTCACCCCGATCTACCCGGTTGAATGACAGCATTACGTTGTCCTCGTCACCCTCAAAGCAGACATCCGAGTCCAAGAAGCCAAAATGGGATTTGTAAAACTGATTGCTCTCCTTGAAGTCTCTCACGCCGATGACCACATGGCCTAGGCGGAGACATTGGGCGGGCCCGGGCTCCAGGCGCACGAACTCTCCCTTGCGGCGTGCTTTCCCGCCAGTGTTAACGTCGTAAGCATTGCGGGCTGGAATTTCGGGCAGCTGCTCAATGCCGTGGACGGCCTCCACCAGGAAACCGTTGGGATCGGTGAGCCGCACGCGTTTGCCTCCACCCGGCTCATCCCGCCCCTCTACGTCTGAGGCCGCAGGTGATTGGCTTAGCGTGCGAAGGTCTTCTTCGCTTGCTGCATGAAAGGCCATACCGATGAATGCAGGATCACCCACCTCCGTAATATGAACATGGTGGTCGGGTCCACACGCCCGCATATAAAGCGCCTCTTCTGTGCGTGTAGAACACTCCAGTCCAAAATCTGTAAGGAACGTCTCCATAGTATTCAGGTCTGGGGCTCGAAACCGGGCATAAGCCACGTCAGTTACTTTTATCATTATTAAACCTCCTAGCGATTATTGCGGGACCTTCCAGCATATTTAAAACGAGGTTCTTCCAGTTTATAATTCGCTCAGGCGGACGGCCTCTTTGTGAAAATACCTGACAACAACTCTACCCCGATTCTTGGGCTACATACCGATACTTAATGCAGAAATCTTGATTATCTTTGCAGAACAGGCTGATGTGTCCTGATCTGCCAAAGGGGCCTGCGACTCATGCAAAAAATGCCGTCATGATCGACCCGAGGATATAATCTCAGAGGTTTCGGCAGGGTATGCTAGTATTTTTTTGGCACATATAATTCATCGGGTAGTGTCTTCCGCTCATAGTCTGGGTCAGACTTTCGCTCCGGCAATTTTATAGCCGCATGCGCGACGTCCCCATAAGGAATTTGTGTCAAAAGATGGTCAATGCAGTTCAGGCGTGCCTGTTTTTTGTTATTGCCCTCCACAATAAACCAGGGTGCCTCGTCGATATTTGTCCGCTCAAACATTTCTTCCTTGACGCGAGTATAGTCCTCCCAGCGCACCCGGGACTGGAGGTCCATCGGACTTAGTTTCCATTGTTTTAGCGGGTCATGAATGCGGGTCAGAAACCGAAGCTGCTGTTCCTGGTCCGTGATTGAAAACCAGTATTTTATTAACTTTATACCTGAGCGATTAAGCATACGCTCAAATTCTGGTACGTCATTAAAAAATTGTTCCACCTCATTTTGGGAGGCAAATCCCATGACCCTCTCTACCCCTGCGCGGTTGTACCAAGAGCGGTCAAAAAGCACGATTTCACCGCCAGCCGGGAGGTGGGGCACATATCGCTGAAAATACCATTGTGTTTTTTCCCGATCAGACGGGGCGGGGAGTGCAACGGTCCGGCACACTCTGGGGTCTAAGCGCTGCGCAATCCTTTTGATAACCCCACCTTTGCCTGCTGCATCCCGGCCTTCAAAAATTACGACGAGCTTATAGCCGGTCTTGATTACCCAATCCTGCATTTTGACCAGCTCGGCCTGTAGTCCCAAAAGATGGCGGAAATATTCTCGCCTCTCTAAAGCAGAATCGTGTTTTAGATCTGTGATCTTCTGAAGATCGCCATATGCCCTCAGGTCATCGATCTCCATTTCAAATTCTTCGTCAAAACTGTCTTCGAGTTCTGCGTCAACCCAGCTTTTGTCGCCTCGCCGCAGATCTTTCGAACTCATATCCATTGCCTTGCTGCCATTGCTTCGCCCCTGTGCCTTCTGTTGGTCCTCACTATTTTGCGATTGCCGGTCCATCACCTTTTTCATTTGATTCTAATTTCACGACTTCTAATTCCCTACCGCTTCTTGCATACCAGACCAGATCATGGCTTTGCATGGGCCAGCCGACAAGTAGGCCCAATTATAATATTTCTATCTTTGCTTTGTGAACCCCAGGCTATGATCCGGAATATGGCTTGGCCCTTGGGACTGGTTACACGTGATGCCATTCCGAACTTGATTGGATCTCTTTAAATCAATAGGGCATATCTCCCATTGATTTCATCGCGGTGGCAGACACAATATGGCGCCCACATAAAGGAATACTAAAATGGAAGAGCAGCCTCCCTACGAACCTCCAGAAGTTTGGGTCGCCGACGATGAAAACGGCGGAAAATTTGCAAAGACCAACCGTCCTGTCGCAGGACCGACACATGACGAGGATTTGCCCACTGGTGATCACCCATTGCAACTGTATAGCTTGGGGACACCCAACGGCGTAAAGGTCACGATTATGCTGGAAGAACTGCTCGGCCTCGGTCATGCAGGCGCTGAGTACGACGCGCACATCATCCGTATTGGGGATGGGGATCAATTCGGCAGCGGTTTTGTGGATGTTAACCCGAACTCAAAAATACCTGCTATGGTTGATCGGTCTAGCGCGGAACCTGTTCGAATATTTGAGTCTGGTTCCATCCTCCTCTATTTGGCGGAGAAATTTGGCGCTTTTATTCCGACGGATGTGAAAGCCAAAACCGAGTGCATATCTTGGCTGTTTTGGTTGACGGGCAGCGCTCCGTATTTAGGTGGTGGGTTTGGTCATTTTTACCATTATGCCCCCGTCAAAATAAAATATGCTGTCGACCGATTTGCCATGGAAGCAAAACGACAGTTGGACGTCCTTGACCGTCACTTGGCCGACCACGCTTATTTGGCGGGCGATGAGTATTCCATTGCCGATATCGCGACATGGCCATGGTATGGGGTATTGGCGCTGGGTCGAATCTATGACGCTGGTGCGTTTCTGGATGTTAAATCTTACCACCATGTTCAACGCTGGACCCTAGATATTGGATCTCGAGAAGCCGTTATCCGCGGGCGTATGATCAACCGGACGTCTGGTGAGCCAGAGGAGCAAATGGAGGAGCGCCACGGTTCCGTTGATTATTTGGGCAAGACTGGCGTGCGGATTAATAACTAAGTGTTTGAACGATTTATCTGGCGGGCACGGCATTGACCGCGTCTGGGACTCAAGAGCTGTGATTGAGACTTTTCAGACTGTCTTTGAGCTCAGACTTCTCTGGGCGGTCGGAATTACCTTCCTGGGCGGGGTTATGCTGGGGTATACCGGATGGGGCGGCGCTCTGGTATCTATGCCGCTTCTCGTTTTTTTCTTCGGCCCAATTGAAGCGCTAGCAATTTTGAATATTGGCGTCCTCGTGTTGACGGCGCATTTATTCCCGGCTGCAGCCCGCAAAACCGATTGGCAAATCATGACACCGATGCTTGTTGCCACTGTCATCTGTGCGCCCATTGGCAGCTGGTTCTTGTTTTTTCTCGACCCGGGAATAATCCGACGGATCATTGGCCTCATCATTATTAGTTCATCGGTTCTAATTCTGTTGGGATGGCGTTACCGGGGACCGCAGGGATCCGTGCCGGCTGCTGCCACCGGTGCGATCGCAGGCCTAATTAATGGGTTTATTGGTTTGGGTGGCCCCCCCATGGTGATCTATCTTATGGCAATTGATAAGTCTGCGGACATACAGCGTGCTTGTATTCTTGTTGGTATGGCTGTGGTCTCGGTTGTGATTTTCATTACGCTGTCAATTGCTGGTGTATTTACTCTCGAAACCGTTTTACGTGCGCTTGCGACGACACCTCTTCAATGGGCTGGGGGGATTTTGGGTGCATGGTTGTTTGCGCAAGTGCCCGCGGAAATATTCAAAAAATTCTCGCTTTTTGCGCTTGTATGTCTGGGCGTGTCCGTGGCTATTTTCTAGCCTAAGCCAAATAAAACTACGGACGGTTCACAAACAGCTGTGATTTGTTACTCTCATATTTTGTGCAAATAAATTTTTGGAGGCGATGAAATGGGCACACCTGCAAAAAACGAAACCTATAATTACTCACGCTTTAGAATGAGTGTCTATGAGCTCGGCTATTTTCCGGGGCCGAAGGCTGGCGAACAGGTGGATTACGGTTACAACCTTACGGATTTGAACGGCAACACGGTAAATCTAGAGGACTATAAGGGTAAGTGGCTGGTGATCGAGTCGGGTAGTCTTACTTGCCCGATGTATGTGAAAAACGTAAAGCCCTACTCGAAACTTCGGGAAAAATATCCTGATGTTGAGTGGTTGGTGGTGTACGTGCGAGAGGCCCATCCCGGCGAGAGGGCAGCCCAGGCGAAGTCGATCGAAGAAAAAATCGATTATGCGAAGCGGAGCCGAGACGATTATGGGGAGTCCCGTCCTATTGCCGTGGATTCGGTGGATGGCAAGTGGCATCACGATTGGGGGCTCTTGCCCAACACAGTCTACGTTATCAATCCCCAAGGCACGGTGATCTACCGCGCGGACTGGTCCTTTGCTCATAACGTAGACCGGGTGCTTCAAAACCGGGATAAAATTAACACCAATGAGCATATCCCCATCATAGGGGCAGCGCCATGGATCACCATTCCGGTAACGCTCAAAGGAGGCTGGATTGCGCTGTTCGATATCTTGATCATTTTCCCCAAGGTTTATTATGAGCACTTCAAATTAGACATCCAGACATGGTGGGCCGGGCGAAAAGCGCCCAAAGAGAGTGCGTAGGCCGCAGAATAAGCTGCTTTAGTGTAATTTAAATATTTATTGACCGGTCACGGTCTCCCAAACCTCGTTATCTGGCATTGTTTCTCCGCGCCAGCACACATATTGATCCGGGCGGATTAGGGTAAATGGCGCTTGATAGAGGTCGCGGATTGCAGCTGGGGCCGTCACGGTTTTGAGCGGAATGCCGCGGGCCCTCGCAACGTCCTTCGCATCACTGGCATCAATCTCGTTAAACTTTAGGAGCGTAAAACCTATGCCAAAATGATCAAATAGGGCACTGCCCCTCTGCCTCTGATTTTCAGAGAGCCAGGCGTGGGGCGCGCGGCAGCCTGGTGTAGCACTTGGCGTAAACACATAAGGATTATCATCTGGCGGTTTGCTACCGTCATTCCCCACAGTCGAAGAACCTGTATACTGGGCGCCAAGCTGAATACCTATGCATCCATATTCCTC
>CAXFCV010000242.1:0-5507 GCA_964000975.1 uncultured Rhodospirillaceae bacterium
AAAGCGGGCCGCCGTGACCGCGCAGGCTACGGCCGCATTACTTCAATTCGGAAATGCGCTGTTAGAGGCGTACCAGTGGCAAAAAGACGCGCGCGCGCTCATTGACTACGATGATTTGATCTTGGAATCCGGCCGTTTGCTAAAACGCAAGGACGTTGCGCCTTGGGTGCTCTTTAAGCTAGATGAAGGTCTCGACCATATCCTTGTCGATGAAGCTCAGGACACAAGTCCAGATCAGTGGGAGGTAATCACCGCCCTCGCGGAGGCTTTTTTCGACACTCAGGGCGGTTCGGAAAACGCGAGAACCGTCTTTGCCGTCGGCGACCTGAAACAATCAATCTATAGTTTTCAAGGTGCGGATCCGGATGAATTCCAGAGAATGCGGGACCGCTTCAGCCGCACCATCGCGGCTGCGGGCCAAGTCTGGCGGGAGGTCGATCTGACGGTATCTTTTCGATCAACGGAAGCCGTCTTGCAGGCTGTCGACGCGGTTTTTTCAGGCGAGCGCGCTGCTGACGGCGTACAACTGGACGGAGAGGCTATACGCCACATGGCTTTCAGAAGCGGACATGGCGGCTTAGTAGAATTATGGCCACCCATTGAGCCCCAAGAGATGGACACACCGGCCCCCTGGAAACCGCCCGTTGAACGCGTTCAAGGAGACTCTCCTACGGCCCGTCTCGCTAATCTGATCGCCGAGCGGATCCGTCGGATGATTGATAACGGTGAGATTCTCGAATCCAACGGGAGACAGATCCGCCCCGGGGATGTACTGGTCCTAGTAAGACGACGCGGTCGTTTCATCGATGAGATTGTTAGGGCCCTTAAAACCCGCAACATTGGCGTTGCTGGAACAGACCGAATGATCCTCACCCAACAGATTGCCGTTCAGGACCTGATGGTCCTTGGCCATTTTGCACTGTTACCAGACGATGACCTCACGCTGGCGACTCTCCTCAAATCACCCCTGGTGGGACTGGATGAAGACGCTCTTTTTACACTGGCACACGGCCGGGCGGGGTCCCTATGGTCGGAACTGACGCGGCGAAAAACGCACTCGGCGGAGTTGGCAGACGCCCACCAGTTTTTATCCGGCATCCTCGCGAGCGCCGATTTTACGACCCCCTTCGGTTTTTACAGCGACCTGCTGGATGCCCGCCAAGGGCGCCGCAAATTGTTGTCCCGACTCGGGTTTGATGCCGCCGATCCGGTATCTGAATTTCTTAATCTGGCCTTGGAATTTGAACGGAACCACGTGCCATCACTAGAGGGTTTTCTCCACTGGATGGAGACCGGGAAGGCCGAAATCAAACGGGACTTGGAACAGGCGCGACCCGACACCGTGCGTGTGATGACGGTCCATGGTGCGAAGGGGCTGGAAGCGCCCATTGTCTTCTTGCCGGATACGTTACAGATGCCAAGCAAGCTTCCACTTTTTTACTGGGTCTCAGATGAAGATGGTTTTGATCGTGCCATTATCTGGCCCCCCCGCCGTGGTTATTTTGAAAAAATCACCGAAGCCCAGCTGGAAAACGTTATTGCAGACAGAAATCGCGAATACCGACGTCTTTTGTATGTTGCCATGACACGTGCGGAGGACCGTCTTTATATCTGCGGCTGGCATACCAAGAAAAAAGCACCCGAGGGATGCTGGTACGATCTTATGCATGCGGCAATTTGCGCTACCGGAGAAACGCGGGACGATCCGTTTTTAGCGGAAATGGGGGAGACCGTGGACAACGAGGTCTTCTTCATCAGGTCTCAACAAGATATTCCCATCAGCGCGCAGCCAGCAGAAAAACTGATGGCGCCCGTTGATCCACAGGATTGGATGCTGTCAAAGCCGCCGGAAGAGCCAGCGCCGTTATCGCCGTTGGCGCCGTCTCAACCGGACGCACCGGACCCGGCGGTCGAGTCGCCGCTAAGCGGGGACGACGGCGACCGGTTTAAGCGCGGAAATATCGTTCACACTCTTTTGCAAACCCTGCCTCAGTTACCGGAGGACTGCCGAAAAGCCGCTGCCCAGGCATTTTTAGCGCGCGAGGGGAATCGGCTGTCAGCCCGCCTCCAAGAGGACATTCTCACGGAAACAATGGGTGTGCTGGACCATCGCGAGTTTGGCGCCCTGTTTGGCCCCGGCTCCCGCGCGGAGGTTCCCCTGGTGGGCGAAATCGGCGGACATATCCTGTCCGCGCAGATTGACCGGCTGCTGGTCGCAGATGGCAAAGTGATGATCGTGGATTATAAAACCAATCGGCCACCGCCATCGCGCCCAGACGACGTCCCCCTGGTCTATCTACGGCAAATGGCGGCATACCGGGCCGCACTTCAGCGTATTTATCTGGCACATGATATTGAATGCTTGCTCCTGTGGACCGATGGCCCCGCGCTGATGCACCTGCCCGCCAGCATGCTCGCCGACCACGCACCTTGACTGGATTAGGCGACAGCCATAGACTCGTTCTCATATAAATGTTGTTCGCGGGCATGTGTCTCGCATGAAAATAGGACGCTTTTTGATGGCTAAACAAGTTACAGACTCAAGTTTTGATGCCGATGTACTTCAGGCCGATGAACCGGTTCTCGTTGATTTCTGGGCGGAATGGTGTGGTCCATGCAAGCAGATTGCACCGGCACTCGACGAGATCGGGGATGAACTATCCGGGAAAATGACACTCGCGAAAGTGAATATTGATGACAACCCGGAATCACCGTCCAAATATGGTGTCCGGGGTATCCCGACTCTAATGATTTTCAAGGGGGGTGAAGTGGCCGCAACAAAAGTCGGCGCACTGCCGAAAAGCAAACTGAAAGAATGGGTCGAGTCTATAATCTAAGGACCTCACTAATCCGGCATGCCGGAAGGTTGAGTTTCAACCCCGCTGGTCCGGCGGGGTTTTCTTTTTTTAAGGGGGCGTAATGGGAGAGGCATATTTACGAGATACCCCTTATATTTGGGGAGCATATAACGAACTCAGTCCCTTATTTCTAAATTATATTTGTGCTTTAAACGGTCACCGTCCCCGGGACATTGAGCAGGCCTTCACCTATTGTGAGCTGGGGAGCGGCAATGGTGTAACCGTGACAGCACTCGCTGAGATCTATCCGCACGGGTCTTTTTACGCCATCGATTTCAATGAGGTTCATATCGACAACAGCAACGCACTGCTGTCAGGCACCAATCTAGAAAATATTGATTTTCACAAAACAGATTTTAATAATCTGCAGTCCCTCTCCGGACCCAACTTTGATTATATTGTCTTGCACGGGGTTTACAGCTGGGTCAACGCCAAAACCCGTGACAATATCGGCGCGTTCATTGCCTCCCGTCTAAAGGACGGCGGAATTGTATATCTCAGTTACGACAGCCTCCCTGGTTGGTCGGCGATCACGCCGCTCCGGGATATGGTAGTGGCCTACACAAAAAATATGTCCGGTGACTCGGTGGCAAAAACCCGGGCGGGTCTGGATTTTCTTGAATTTCTTAAGGCTAACAAAGCGGCTTTTTTCGAAGACAATCCTACGGCGGTCGCATTTCTTGAGCAGATCAAAGACCTTCCGCTAGACTATGTCACCCATGAGTTCTACGGCGATTCGGTACAACCTGCCTACTTTGAGAATGTCGCACGTGATATGCAGAGTGCCGGACTGGTTTTTTCGGGGAGCGCCATTCCCCATCTTAATTTTATCGATTTGGCGGTCCCTTCTGAGTTTCACGACCTTCTCAAAAAATCCTCGACGCGGCTCGAATTTGAGACGTACGGAGATTTTATCCGTAACCAACGCTTCCGGAGAGATGTCTTTATAAAATCCGAAGACTCCATGTCCGAGCAAGAGCAGGAGGCGCTGCTCATGAGCTTGCCGTTTGGCACAATTTGCATCCAGGAGGATTTCAAGCGGAGTGTGGGCTTTGAAGATGTCGCCTTGAATTACGTCGCCGACTTATTCGAAAATTTAATTCAGGAACTCTGTACCGGTGCTAAATCAGTCAATCAGCTTATTCAACTGAGCCAGTTTTCAGCCTATCAACCGGCCTTGGTTTTGGATGCCATTCGGTTCCTCACAGCTGGTGGACAGGTTGTCCCATTTTCCCGCGCCACAGATAAACCGGCAGATAAAGACCTCACTGCCAACCGCTACACCCTTGGGGGATCATATAATCTGCAAATCCTGAAGCATCGTCTTTTCGCGCAAGAATCCATTGGGATGGTAGCTATAGACACCGGTTTAGTTTTAGAAGTTTCAATGTCGGATGCGTTGTTTGCCCTTTGCTCGGCCGAAGCGGAGCGGGATCACGTCTCCGCTTGGACATTTCAACGCCTCCTCGAAAAAGGTCAGGAAATAGAAACTGAGGACGGTGACCACACCCAAGCGCTTGCGCAAGCTGTAGGAGAATTCCGGCGCAAACGGCTTCCTAAATTCTTGGAGTTAGGGATACTCGCGCCTGTGCCGAATTGACTTTGTTTAGGAGGTGGTCTCTCGGCGACTCTGAGTAATCACCAAGGTAATACCAAGCGCCACAAGCACCCCGCCAATAAAATGGTATAGGAACAATTGCTCCCCAATGAAACTAATGGCTAAGAGCGCGCCGAAAACTGGAATTAAGTTTAGGAAAATTGAGGCACGATTTGGGCCGACCGCCCGAAGTCCTGAATTCCAGATATAGATAGATAAAACGGATACAATCAACCCCATCACCAAAAAGACAATTACGCTATCAATAGTAGCTGGAACGGCTCTCACAGTAAGAGTCTCAACGACGTAAAATGGCAACACGGACAGGCTTCCCGCCATAAGGACCAGGAACAACGTTGTCGTCACGCCGAGTTCTTTAGGCAAGCGGTGCAATAGAGCGGCATAAATCGACCAGCCAATGATGGCCAGAACAGCAAAACCATCACCGATATTCACGTTGAGGCCAAGTAGCAAAGAAATATCGGCCTTGCCAACAATCACCAGGATCCCAGTGAAGCCTGCCACGATGCCCGCACTTTGTCCCGGAGTGAGTTTATCTTTGGTCAAAATCCAAGCTGCAACCGCCGTGACTGCAGGCTGAACAGCATTAATGACCGAGGCATTGATTGCGGTTGTAAAATTCACGCCCACCATGAGCATCACGGAGCTACCGATTTGGATGACCCCCATAAAAATGATAAATCTCGCATGGCGCCGGATGATTTCCGCTTTGCGGATCAGTTCGGCGTAGACAAACGGTAGAAGGAAAACAGCCCCGACAAACCACCGCCAAAAAGAGAGACCTAAAGGTGGGATTTCCTGATGAACCCCCCGCCCAATAACAATGCTGAGACCCCACAGGAATGTCGCACACGTAATCAGGAGATAGGCGATGTCCGGACGAGGTTCAAAGGTCTCTAGTTTTTTAAGCATGTTGCCGGAAAACCCACTGGGGTGGGAAATAAATCTCAAGAGGGAGCCAGTTTGGTATGATAGGCCACCTTATGAGACCGATTGACACGGTTCAAACATTCTCCCTGAGAACCTCACCC
>CAXFCV010000243.1:0-4479 GCA_964000975.1 uncultured Rhodospirillaceae bacterium
AAGATCTTGGTGCGCAAAATATTCGCGTGAATTCCCTGTCGGCCGGCCCGATGAAAACCCTCGCAGCGTCCGGCATCGGCGATTTCCGCTACATCCTAAAGTGGAACGAGTATAACTCCCCTCTTCGCCGCAATGTCTCAGCGGAGGATGTTGGTGGCGCGGGCCTGTATCTGCTGAGTAATCTGTCCTCGGGCGTCACTGGCGAGACTCATCATGTAGATTGCGGCTATAATATTGTCGGGATGAAAGCCGTCGATGCACCCGATATGTCTGTGCCCAAGAGTGACGAAACGACCTGATTGGCCTCAAACTGGTAGGCGCTTTTAAGGATTCTTCATTTCATGTCTGGAAACAGCTTCGGTCACCTGTTCAAATTCACCACTTTCGGCGAGAGTCATGGCCCCGCCATTGGTGTTGTGGTGGATGGTGTGCCGCCGAACATTGACCTGATCGAAGAAGATATTCAGCTCTATCTGGACAAGCGTAAACCCGGCCGATCTCGATTTACCACTCAGCGCCAGGAAGCCGATGAGGTGGAAATTCTCTCGGGCGTGTTCGAGGGGGCAACGACTGGGGCGCCGGTTGGTCTTCTAATTCGCAACACTGATGCACGCTCTAAAGACTATGACGACATCAAGGACCTATTTCGCCCGGGCCATGCGGACTGGACCTATTTTATAAAATACGGCAACCGCGACTACCGAGGAAGTGGCCGGGCAAGTGCGCGCGAAACCGCCTGCCGGGTTGCCGCCGGCGCCATCGCCCGCAAAATACTGGGGCCAAACATTAAAGTCCGGGGTGCGCTCATTCAAATAGGCCCACATGAAATCAATCGAGAAAATTGGGATTGGAACCAAGTCAGTAAAAATCCATTTTGGTCGCCCGACGCTGATTGTATTGCCTCATGGGAAACCTATATGGACCAGCTCCGAAAAAATGGTTCCTCCGCAGGTGCGAAGATCGAAATTGTGGCCCATGGGGTGCCGGTTGGACTAGGAGCCCCCCTCTACGACAAGCTGGATTCCGAAATTGCCGCCGGCCTCATGAGCATCAACGCCGTGAAGGGCGTCGAAATCGGTGATGGCATGGCAACCGCCGCCTATACCGGACAGGAAAATGCTGATGAAATGCGCATTATCGATGGCCAGCCAGCCTTTACCTCCAACCATGCCGGCGGTATTTTAGGTGGCATCTCTTCAGGTCAAGATATTATTGCGCGATTTGCTGTAAAACCGACCAGTTCCATCACAACGCCCCGAAAGACCATTACAACAGTTAACGAGGAAACCGAGGTCGTCACAAAGGGCCGTCATGATCCCTGTGTAGGCATCCGCGCTGTTCCCGTGGGTGAAGCCATGGTCGCCTGCACACTCGCTGACCACTATCTGCGGCACCGGGCTATGGCAGGCTGGCAAGAACGCGGATAAATCCCTAAAGAACTCGGAACGCTGTCTGGCCCTACTCAAGTATCAGCCTTATAATCTTCGATTGGTTCTTAGATTTTCCGGCGCCAAAAAAAGCTGTAACCCCTAACAAGCCCAGAAACCAGACTAACTAGAGAGGGTCCCGATTGGTTTTCTTCTCTAGTGTGTATACCTTCAAGAAACCTATCCCACTAGAAAAATTCTGGTAGCTCTCTCTCGAGAGCGGCCCGCACGCGGTCACGGATGGAGGTGTCCTGCGCCGGTTTTTCAAAACACCGCCCCGTCACCTGCTCAAACAGGGTAATATATTTGGCACTGAACTCAGCTAAAGTATCGGCCGGTATTTGCGGGATCGGATCCTTATAGGGATCACACCGGGTGGAAATCCAAAGACGCAGAAACTCTTTGTCGAGACTGTCCGGATTCTCCCCCGCCTGGAACTTCTGCCGATAGGTATCGGCGATCCAATAGCGGCTGGAGTCCGGGGTAAGGATTTCATCTGCGACCACTAAAGTGCCAGTCTCATCAAGGCCGAATTCAAACTTCGTATCGACCAGAATGAGCCCATTCCTGGATGCGATTTCGCGTCCGCGCGCAAAAATCTCCAGACTTTTCTTCGCCAACTCTTGCCACTGCGCCGCTGTGACCAGCTGAGTTTTCAGGATTTCTGCCTCTGTGATAGGAGCATCATGCTCCCCTTGGGCGGCCTTGGTCGTGGGGGTGATAATTGTCGCCGGAAGTTTTTGATTTTTCTGAAGGCCTTCAGGGAACTCATGGCCGTAGAGAATTCGCTCTCCCCGCTCATACATGGGCCAGATGCTCGTCTCTGTGGACCCCGTGAGGTAGTCCCTAACAATCATCTCAAGCGGCAGCATTTCTAGATCTTTGACCATTGTAACATTAGGATCGGGATAGCTAATGACGTGGTTGGAACAAATGTCCGCTGTTTCATCAAACCAGAACTTAGCGGTCTGGGTGAGCACTTGGCCCTTATATGGCACGGCTGCCAGAACTTGATCAAAGGCTGACTGCCGGTCTGTTGAGATCAGCAACCGCCGCCCGCCCGGTAAACCATAAGTATCTCGAACCTTGCCCCTGTAGAACTCTGGTAACTCCGGAAATTCAGCGTCGGTGAGACAATTATCTAGCAAATTTTGCGTCGTCAAAACATGTACCCCCTCGGAATAAAAACATCAGATGACGGAAGGCGCTTAATCAGCCAGTTCGTTATAACCAGCGGCACAGACTTTTCCACCCCATTCTGTTTCTGCATTTGAGTGACTTTTGTGAATTTAAAATTGGGATGAATTTGCGGATTACGGGACGTATCCAGTGACTTGTCTGATAAGATTGTGGTATGGTCACGCAGATCGCAAACCAGCGGAAAGCGCTTCCTGAGGCGCAGGGGAACCGGCTAGAGAAAAGAGAGGCAAGGTATGTATGATTTGAGAGATTTCTGCTCGGACGTCAAAACGGCACTTTCAATGCAAGACGGTGATGAAGCGCGCGAGTCCATCCGCAAAAAACTCGAAAAACTGCTGACCAACCAAGATTTTGTCTCAACGCACTGTCATAAAGATGCAAAAGTTGGCGTCCATGTGCTCTATCAGGACGACGAGTTGGGCTTTATGATCCTGAACCATGTGATCAACAAAGGTAGAAAATCACCCCCGCATGACCACGGCGAATCCTGGGCAATTTACGGCCAAGCCGTCGGCCACACGGATATGAGCGAATTTGACCGGCTGGACAGCGGTTCCGACGACGGGGTTGCCGTGGTAAAATTGGTGCGTGAATACCGCCTCACGCCCGGCCTAGCCGGCATGTTCGGCCCTCGTCAAATACACGCTATTAATTTCGTCGAGGGTTCCCGTTTCATCCGCATCACCGGTACTGACCTCTCCCGCATTGCCACCCGTAAGTTTGACATGGCAGCGGGTACGGTGACGGAAGTCCTCCCCACAGCTGGATCGTTGGGAGCAGGCGCCAACTCCGCTTAAAAGGCTCCCGACAGCGGAGTCCCACAAAATCATTCTTTTGAAAATATAGATCTAGGGAGCGGATCGGAGTTCGGTCGCTACGATTATTCTCTCAACTCAGACCTTTCTGGCGGCCAGAAGGAACTCTGTATTTCCGTGCGGCCCCTTGACCGGACTCTCGGTGATACCAACGACAGCCCAACCAGGACGGTTATCGACCCAGTCCGCGACCAATTCACACACCATCTTGTGCAGCGCAGGATCACTCACCACGCCCCTTTTTCCCACATGTTTCCGCCCTACTTCGAATTGAGGTTTAATTAGAATAATCATTTGACCGCGCGGCGCTACCAGTTCCATTCCAGCGGGGAGGACTGTCCGAAGGCCAATGAAGCTTGCATCACAAACAAGCAAGTGAACTAACTCCGGTATTTGCTCTGCGGTCAAATACCTGGCATTGGTCTTCTCATACGCTATCACACGATCATCTTGGCGCAGCCTCCAGGCAAGTTGTCCATGTCCAACATCGACAGCATAGACCTTGGCCACACCTCTGCTCAGGAGCACGTCCGTAAAACCACCGGTTGATGCCCCTATATCGAGCGCTGTCGCACCAGTAACATCCAGACCGAAATGATTGAGCCCGTGATCGAGCTTTAAGCCTCCGCGAGAAACCCAGGGATGGTTTTGGCCTTTAAGCGTCAAGTCGGTATCAGGCCGCAACTGGGTACCGGGTTTCTCAAGTCTCCGGGTGTCCGTGTACACAAGTCCAGCCATAACAAGCGCCTGGGCTTTGGCGCGGGTTCCCGCCAGGCCACGCTCCACGAGGAGCTGATCCAGACGAATTTTGGGGATGGCAGCCAGTTGAGCCTCCGAGACTTTACCTGACCTTATGCCCGCGCTGGCTGATCGAGGGTGTCGAGCAACTTGCTCTCTCCAAGAGCGGTCAGAGCCGTAGCCACAATGTCGGCCCGCTTCAGGCCCGCGAGCGTATATTGCGTCTCCGGGCTGTCCTGGTCTAAGAATAGATCAGGCAGCGTCATTGCCCGGAACTTGAGGCCTTTATCGAAGGCACC
>CAXFCV010000244.1:0-2498 GCA_964000975.1 uncultured Rhodospirillaceae bacterium
ATGGCCCGTAATGCGCCAAGCATCACCAGTTTTTATTGCCTTTGTTAGCATCATTGACGGGTCTGAACCGCTGCCCGGCGCTGGTTCCGTCATGACAAAGGCCGATCGCACCTCACCATCCACAATTGGTTGGAGCCACTTATCCTTTTGCGCCTCAGTGCCCACTTTGGCGAGCAGACTCATATTACCATCATCCGGGGCAGCACAGTTCAGAGCAACCGGACCAAAAATGGACCTGTTGGCTTCTTCATAGATTGCCGCCCATCCTATCACGGACAGGCCAAGACCGCCCCGATCTCGAGGCACTTGCGGTGCCCATAGCCCAAGGGACTTGGCCTTAGCGCGCAACGCGTCAAGGACATCCAGGCGAATATTTTCATGGTTATCGAAGTTCGTTCGGTCTGCCTCCAAAGGCAAGACCTCGCTGTTAATGAAATCCCGTGTTTTTAGGCGTATCCCTTCAACTTCTGCCGAGAGTTTGAAATCCAAATCCATTCCTCCTCGTGATATTGGAGCCTTTCCTCAAAAAAAGGTCAAACCGTATCCTGGCAATTTAAGCCTGTTGCAGTTGATTAAATATACCCCCAGGATGGTGACTTAATCGCCCTCAATTAAGTTACTGAAAGCAGTGTTCCAGTCATGTCAAAAACCGTTGCTCAACTTTTCGTTCAGTCTCTGTTAGATAACGGAATTGATCAGTTATACTGCCTACCCGGTGTCCAAAATGATGATTTCTTTGATGCCCTTTATGACCAACAGGATAAGGTATCTCCTATTCAAGCACGTCATGAACAAGGCGCGGCATATATGGCGCTCGGCGCAGCGCTCGCTACGGGCAAGCCGCAAGCCTGCTGTATCGTTCCGGGACCCGGTTTTCTGAATGCCGCTTCAGCCATAGCCACCGCCTATTCAACGAATGCACCGGTGATGACGATTGTTGGGCAAATACCGAGCGGCGCTATTAGCAAGGGGTTTGGACTTCTGCACGAAATAACGGATCAAAGCGGTATCCTGGCCGGATTAACTAAACACGCAACAATGATCAATAATGGTAAAAACGCAGCCAGCCAACTCAGGCACGCGTGGGGTTTGCTTTGCAGCGGGCGCCCAAGGCCGGTCGGCATTGAAGTTCCCGTTAATATTTGGACCGAGACCGCTGAGGCAGCAGACTCCGTTTCGAGCACCTCGGTCATCGCCCCCCATCCCGACCACTCGTCTCTGGATACCGCCCTCAGCCTCATTCACAACGCCGAAGCACCGATGATCGCCATCGGCTCTGGCGCTCAGGGCGTCTCCCAACTCGTCACAGAGCTAGCAGAGCGCTTGAGCGCACCGGTCACCGCGTTCCGAAACGGGAACGGTGTTGTTTCCAGCGACCACGCCCTGCGTATAAACATGCCAACGGGCCATCGGTTGTGGTCCGACTGTGACCTTCTCATCGGCGTGGGCAGCCGGATGCAGGCCCAGCGCATGGGTTGGGGTGTTGACGAAAACATTAAGATCATTCACATCGACATCGATGAAGAGGAACTTACTCGCATATCCAAACCAGATGCCGCGATCCACGCAGATGCGGCAGACGCGTTGCCTCTTATTATAGAGGCGCTTGGCCCACAACCGGACCGATCGGGTTGGGTTGAGAAGGTCGCGCGCGTTAAACAAGAGGTCCAAAAAACTTTAATGTCAGATCTGGCACCACAAGCGGCCTGGCTCAGTGCCATTCGGGACGCGCTGCCCCGCGATGGCATTTTCGTCGATGAGTTGACCCAAATTGGGTACGTTTCACGCATTTTGTTTCCCAGTTACAGCCCACGCACCTTTGTAAGCACGGGTTATCAGGGCACTTTGGGGTGGGGAGTCGCGGCCACAACCGGGGCTGCGCACGCACGCCGAGACGTACCAGTCGTCGGAATTGCGGGAGATGGGGGCGCTCTCTTCACCATTACTGAACTGGCAACCGCCGTCCACCACAACATTCCAGCGACCTATATTATCTTTAACGATAACGCGTTTGGGAATGTTCGTCGGTTTCAAATAGAGCAGTACAACAACCGGCCTATTGCATCGGATTTGACCAGTCCAGATTTTGTTGCGCTTGCCCGCAGCTTTGGAGTAATGGCCGAGCGGGCGGAAACACCGGATGCCCTAAAATCATGCCTTGGGCAGGCAGTCGTCAACGACGGCCCAAACTTAATCGAAGTTCCGGCACCTAGCGATCTTCCGTCTCCGTGGCCACACATTATGTTACCAAAGATCCGGGGAACCTGAGACAATTTGGCAGATACTATCCCGTGCGTTCGCCAGTTTTGATTGGAGCTCATAAAAGTACCAGCGCAAGTTTTTTTATCGAATTGATGCGGGATTAAGAACGGATGGCACCGCCAAAAATCGTTTGCACTGGTTCCATATTCCCAATCCAGTAAGTCAGCTCTGCGGGCTCCGCTATGTCCCAGAGCGCAAAATCGGCAGTTTTGCCGATTTCCAAGGTTCCCGTTTCA
>CAXFCV010000245.1:0-1850 GCA_964000975.1 uncultured Rhodospirillaceae bacterium
CGCAAGGCGGCAAGGAACCACTAGGGCTCTACTATCTTCTTATCTTTCTGGGGCTATTTGCTGGCGGATACTTCGTGGCTACCGGTGATTTCTCGAAGGTCCAGGTCGGTCTTTTTTCTCTTGTCGGTATGTTAATCGTCATATTTATGGGCATTCATATCGGGGTAGGCCTCATTCTGCTGGGCTTTGCCGGTATCTGGATGATGATGGGATCTCCGGATATCGCCATTAATATGGTCAAGCTAGCTTCCAACGAGTTTCTCCGAAATTTTTTCTTCGGTGTAATTCCTCTGTTTGTTCTCATGGGTCTGGTGGTCAATGAGTCTGACATTGGTGGGGACACATTTGATGTCGCTCGCTGGCTTCTGCGACGGGTGAAAGGCGGCCTGGGAGTGGCCACTGTTACGGCGAATGCCATATTCGCAGCAATCACTGGGTCTTCCATTGCTTCTGCGGCCGTGTTCACGAAAGTCGCGGCGCCGCATATGATCAAACACGGCTACACGCCCAAATTTGCGGTTGGGACGGTTGCGGGGAGTTCCGTTCTAGGCATGCTTATCCCACCTAGCCTGTTGTTGATTATTTATGGCTTCGTAGCAGAACAGTCTGTGGGTCTGTTGTTTCTGGCAGCGGTAATTCCCGGGATAATTTTGGCCCTCGCTATGGGGCTCGGTATTATCGCCATGGCCCATTTTTGGCCATCCTATGTTGGTCAACCGAACGACTCTGAGGATGAAAACCTCAATGTGGGAGAAGCGGCTTGGCTTGTTCTACCAATTATAATCCTGATTATCGCCGTTTTGGGTGGTATTTACGGCGGGCTCTTTACGCCTGTCGAAGCCGGCGCGGTGGGCGCCGCTGGCGCGTTGATCATTGCCACCATCAAACGTCGGCTCACTTGGCCAAAACTGTGGAAAGTGCTCCTGGAAACGGGCCATACGACGGTCTCTGTGTTGTTTCTGATCCTAGCCGCAAACATCTATGGTCGCATGCTGGCGCTCTCAGGGTTGCCGCAGGTGGCGAGCGAGTTCATCGGTGCAGCCAACCTTGGGTTCTTGGGCTTTATGCTGCTCTACATCGTCCTGGTAATCATCCTGGGCATGTTTCTGGATTCCATCTCCATTATGCTAATCATCCTTCCGCTCGTGCTTCCAATCGTCGAGGCTTTTGGCGGAAATTTAATCTGGTTTGGCATTGTCACTGTAATCGCTGTTGAGATGGGGCTGCTGACGCCGCCTCTGGGAATCGCTGTCTACGTGGTGCGCTCAACGGTCTCGGATGCCTCTATTACCTTGAACCAGATTTTTGCAGGCGCTTTTCCATATGTTGTGATCATGCTGTTCGTGACCATTCTGCTGATTGCATTTCCGCAATTGTCTCTCACTCTGCTCAATTAAAAAACCGCGCGGACGCTTGCTCATGAACGATAGGAAAATCGCAGTTCTCGGTACGGGTGCTAATGGCAGTTGCACGGCGGCAGATCTTACGCGCACTGGTCATGACGTCACCCTGTTTGACCAGTGGCCCGAGCATGTAGAGGTCATGCGGGAGAGAGGCCTGACGATCAATATGCCGGAGGACCATATCGAAGTAGCGGTGAATGCCAATCACTTATGTGACCTAGCGTCCCGTAATGAGACTTTTGACTATGTCTTGCTCATGCCCAAGGCCTATGACACCAAATGGATGGCGCATCTGATTGAACCTTATCTGAACGATGACGGTATCATGGTTGGCATTCAAAATGCTATGACAGCAGGCGACATCGAGGACATCGTCGGGCCGAGCCGTACATTGGGCTGTGTCGTAGAGCTATCCTCGGAGATTTTCACTCCGGGTGTTGTTCAGCG
>CAXFCV010000246.1:0-7917 GCA_964000975.1 uncultured Rhodospirillaceae bacterium
GAAAATTCTAATTGTCGAGGCCCGGTTTTACGATCAAATCGCCGACGCCCTAGCTACGGGCGCTGTCGCCACGCTTACAGAGGCACACTATGATCATGAGCGCCTAGCTGTTCCGGGGGTTTTTGAAATTCCGAACGCGATTAGATTGGCATGGAACACGGGTGTCTATGCTGGCATTCTCGCACTTGGTTGCGTGATTCGCGGCGAAACAGATCATTATGACCATATTTGCCGAGAGGTCAGTCGCAAGCTAATGGATCTGAGCGTGGATTATGCTATGCCACATGGCTTTGGTATCCTTACATGCGAGAACAAAGACCAGGCCTGGGAACGGGCGGATAAGGCTCAGCGTAATCTAGGCGGCAGAACCGCTGAAGCCTGTCTGCGGATGATAGACATCAAATCGGGTTTTCCGGGATAGTTTATTCAAATATTGTGGTCAGTTTGATGAGCAAAACCATACAAAATAAGGCAAATCGAACGAGTGCGACGAGACTGGCCAGTGTTCAAAGTCTTTACGAAATGGAGATAAGCGGCAGCTCCGACGATACTGTTATGCTGGACTTTCTGCAGGAGCGCTGGGCGCGACTCGGGGACAACGGCCAGCTAACTAACCTTGACAAATCAAAGTTTGCCGCGTTGCTGCGCGGTGTCAAAATTGAACGGCCACAGTTGGATGAAATGATTGCCGGCGCGCTCGACAAGGGACGCAGCTTAGACCGATTGGATATTCTTCTTCAATCTATCCTCCGAGCTGGTGTCTTTGAGCTTTATAGGGATAACACGGTCCCCGCGGCGGTTGTAATAAACGAATATGTTGATATCGCTCACGCTTTCTATGCCGAGGGAGAGCCGGCACTCGTCAATGCAGTTTTAGACAAGTTAGGAACGTTGCTTCGTCCAACTTAGGAAGAGCCGGCGTAAATTTTTCGTATTTCTCACGGAATTCTCTAGGACAGAATGAGTTTGGTAACTTAGCAGCGTGTTAAAATGAATGAATTTGAGTTCATCGCGTCTCAATTAAAGCCCCTAGCTGCTTCCTTTGCAGGCGCCTTGAATCTTGAGGACGATGCAGCGATTTTAACACCGGAAAAAGGCAAGGAATTCGTCGTAACGACGGACGCACTAACCGCGGGCGTCCATTTTTTTGCGACAGATCCCCCTCAACTCATTGCCCAAAAATGCTTGCGCGTCAATCTCTCGGACATCGCCGCGATGGGCGCAACGCCATATTGTTATTCCCTCTCGCTAATGCTACCGGAGCAAACCAGCCTGACCTGGCTAACTGAATTTTGTAACGGGCTCAGGGCAGATCAAGATACTTATAATGTTCATCTATCCGGCGGCGACACGACGTCAACAAGCGGTCGGATGAGTTTCGCGATCACCATGATTGGCACCGTCCCAGCCGGCAAAGCGGTTAAAAGATCTACCGCCCGAATCGGTGATGAAATCTGGGTGACCGGTACCATCGGAGATGCAGCGATGGGTCTTCTGGCTCTTAAAAATACATTGCCAAAAATCGATGCCGCTGCCCGTGACGCCCTTGTTCAAAGATATTATATCCCTCAGCCCCGAAACCGGATTGCAACCGCCTTACAGGATCTCGCGACCGCGGCTATAGACATCTCTGATGGGTTGGCCGCTGATCTCCGCCATATTTGCAAAGCATCAGGTGTCGGCGCACAGGTTTTAGCGTCCAAAATTCCCGTTTCGGATCACGCGTTATCCCTCTTAAATACCGACGCAGTGCCCATTGAAGACCTTATCAGCGGGGGTGACGATTATGAAATAATGTTCACTACCAATCCAGGAAAGGATATAGAAATCAGTATACTATCCAATAATTTTAATTTAAAAATATCAAAAATTGGAACGTTGACCGCGAACCCAGAGATTGGGTTTATCGATCAAGATGGTGAGATACTGACGTTGAGCATTGATGGATACCGACATTTCTAGACGCCACGGTCTCACCGCTTGGCTCGGTTTCGGTATAAGCTTCTTGTCCACCCCAGCCAATATTACTGCATCTGTCCCAGAAACACACAAAAGTCTCAAACTAAGTCCGACAGCCATTATCTCGCCGGATAATCTCCCGGATCTAAATGGCTCAAAATGTTAGAGGGGAGCTTTGGAAGAGGGACGGTTGCTTTGTCCTCCACCTTCTGGCATTTTCTGCTCGAATTTCGCTGGGTCGGTGTCCAGTTGCACTCGGGTACCGATCTAATTCCCAAACGCCAAAGATTTTAATCTCAAGGGGTTCGTTAGAATGTCTACCGTTTCTATGTTGATCGTCGCTTGCGGCGTTCTGGCGCTGTTGTACGGTGCCTATGCTATCCGGTCTGTTTTGGCAGCACCTGCTGGCACAGCGCGCATGCAGGAAATCGCTGCTGCTGTGCAAGAAGGGGCAAACGCCTATCTAAACCGGCAATACACGGCAATTGCCGTTGCTGGCCTTGCCATCGGGATAATACTAGGTCTCCTTGAGGGCACCACAGTAGCCATCGGATTCTTTATAGGGGCCGTCCTTTCGGGCGCTGCAGGATATATTGGCATGAACGTCTCGGTGCGTGCGAACGTTAGAACCGCTGAGGCCGCCCGGTCCGAAGGTCTAGCGGAAGGCTTGAACGTCGCATTTAAGTCTGGCGCGATTACGGGCATGCTGGTGGCCGGTTTAGCTCTTCTTGGCGTTGTTGGATACTGGGTTGTACTGCGTGAAATATTAGACGTAAAAACGCCTGAGGGTCTGCGACACGCGCTCGTCGCACTTGTCGCGCTGGGGTTTGGCGCTTCATTGATTTCAATCTTCGCCCGTTTGGGCGGAGGTATTTTTACCAAAGGAGCAGACGTTGGCTCCGATCTAGTAGGTAAAATTGAAGCGGGTATACCAGAAGATGATCCCAGAAACGCAGGCGTAATTGCCGATAACGTGGGTGACAATGTAGGCGATTGCGCAGGCATGGCCGCCGACTTGTTTGAAACCTACGCTGTTACGGTAGTCGCCACCATGCTTCTAGGCGCAGCGTTTTTCACCGGCGCGGATCGAGAAGCAATGATGATGTTCCCGCTTCTCATCGGCGCAGTTTGCATTATCGGGTCAGTGGTCGCAACGTTTTTCGTCAAATTAGGGCCGAGCCAGAGCATTATGGGCGCACTCTACAAAGGTTTTTTCGCGAGCGCCATCATCTCCGCCGTTTTGATTGCCGGTGTGATCGCATGGCGATTTGGATTTGACGCAGTATTTGCTGCCAGCGGCAGAGAAATTTCCGGCATGGACCTTTTCGTGTCTGCTATGGTGGGACTAGTGGTGACGGCCCTCATCGTCTGGATTACCGAGTATTATACGGGCACGAACTACCGCCCTGTTAAGAGCGTCGCAAAAGCCTCTGAGACTGGACATGCAACCAACATTATCCAAGGTATTGCGGTTTCCATGGAAGCGACAGCTCTGCCGGTGATCGTCATCTGTGCGGGTATTATCGTGGCCTTCATTACAGCCGGCCTATTTGGCTTAGCCATTGCGGCCACATCTATGCTGGCCCTAGCTGGCATGGTTGTTGCTCTCGATGCCTTTGGTCCGGTAACGGACAACGCCGGTGGTATTGCGGAAATGGCAGAACTGCCGGACGAGGTTCGAAACACCACGGATGCGCTTGATGCCGTGGGCAATACCACGAAGGCTGTCACCAAAGGGTATGCCATAGGGTCTGCGGGTCTAGCCGCGCTCGTCTTGTTTTCCGCCTATACACAGGATCTGAGTTTGCTGTTTCCCAACCTTGAGGTCAGTTTCTCCCTGAGCGATCCTTATGTTGTTGTGGGCCTTTTCATTGGCGGTCTAATTCCTTTTCTGTTTGGTGCTATGGGCATGATGGCCGTGGGGCGGGCCGGTGGTGCCGTGGTTGAAGAAGTCCGCCGCCAGTTTAGGGAAATTCCAGGGATCATGGAAGGCACTGCAAAACCTGAATATGGCAAATGCGTTGACCTTCTGACTCGTGCAGCGATCAAGGAAATGATCGTTCCATCCATGTTACCGATTGTGGCACCGATCATTATCTATTTCGTGATCAATGCCATTGCCGGGCAGGCCGCTGCGTTTGCGGCATTAGGGGCATCTCTGATGGGAGTGATTGTCACGGGATTGTTCGTTGCTCTCTCGATGACCTCAGGCGGAGGGGCTTGGGACAATGCAAAGAAATACATCGAAGATGGAAATCATGGCGGCAAGGGCTCTGAGGCCCACCACGCTGCCGTGACAGGTGACACGGTTGGTGATCCGTATAAAGATACGGCAGGCCCGGCGGTAAACCCTCTTATTAAGATCATGAATATCGTGGCCATCCTGCTATTGGCAATTCTTGCCGGATAAGGAGCCAACATCAAAATGAAAAAGGCTGGAGGAACTGCAGTTCCTCCAGCCTTTTTTTAGCGTATTTTAATTTTCTTCGGACGCACCTTCAAAACGACCAATATTCCCGAATAATTGTTTAAGAATCGTAAGTTCCCGTCCTGCGGTCGGCGTTGTCCGCTCGACCATTTGAATTCGACGAGCGTCTTCAATGCCATATGATTTCAATTTACGGGCCACGCCTGACTGATCAAACATAATCGCAATCACTTTTCGCTCCAAAATTTCGGGCTCAAAAAAGGCTACTGATTTCGTGCGCTCGCTAATATAGTACCAAGTATCACCAGAAAAAGGGGATACACTTGAGGGTGAGCCAAGCAATTCAACGACCTCGTTTTTAGTAATATGGCCGACTTCAATGTCCTGCAATAAATCCGGACTCGGTAGGTTGCCCCTAACATCTATGCGTCCCTGACAGCCGGCCACGATTATCGCAGCAGCGAGCATTTTAAGAACCCGTCCGTCAACTGATCTCTCACGCTTCCGTGTTACCTTGACAATCATAGCTAATTTTAATCCCATAAATAACTTACTGGCTAATGGGCTGGGAATCACCGATAACTCTTCTACATAAAGCCACAGTGGTAACCAAAGCGTCGATACCAATGAACATACTCTCAGCACTCAGGCTTGGTCCAAAAAAGACCAACGTTAATGACCTATATCAAATAATCGTGACTCACTCACGCCGTCCTGTCTTTTACACTGTTTTGGGTGTGCCGGATACGGTTAATGGCCGCTATGACGTGATAATGCTGCATGCCTACATTGTTATGAAACGCCTGAGAGCTATTGGGGCTGAGGCAAGTACAACGTCCCAGGCACTATTTGATTGGATGTTTGCAGACATGGATAAGAATTTACGGGAAATGGGAGTAGGCGATTTATCTGTTGGAAAGAAAGTTAAAACAATGGCAACAGCATACTATGGCCGGATCAAAGCCTATGATGAAGGCCTGGAGGGCGGCCAAGAACTGTTGGCCGACGCGCTGCGCAGGAATTTGTTCGCTGAAGCAAAACCCACAGACCAACAGGTCACCGATATGGCCGGTTTACTCTCAGACCAGGTCGAGGCATCGTCTTCCTGGTCACTGGTCGATATCAAAAAAGGCGCCATCACCTTTATCACCCCCCCAAACGATGCCTGAGGCCCGGGCCCCCGTGACCCCCGAATTCTCTCGGCTCTATGCGCCCGAGGATTTGGAGGAGGGCATAACTACGGTTCAACTCGTGGCCACCGACACCGAGCGGACCGCCCTCGCAAAGAGGTTTGGCCTGATGGAACTTCGCCATTTGTCGGCAAATGTTACGCTGAGTCGGGAACCGGACCCTACCCGGCCCATACTAATGTCAGCTCAAATTCGGGGAACGGTGGTTCAAGAGTGCGTCGTGTCCTTGGTGCCCATTTCGTCTGTCATCGATGAACGGTTTAATTGCGAATTTGCTCCCAGCGATGCGCCAAAGCCGGATAAACTGGAAATTGACATCGACCCCGATGGCGAAGATCCCCCGGAGCCGATTATAAATGGTCTCTTTGACGCTGGTGAACTTATTGCGGAGCATTTTGGGCTGTATCTTGAAGCGTTTCCCCGGGCCGAAGGAGCCAAATTCGATCCCTCGACGATATCATCGGATAAAGATGAGGCAGAAGAAAACCCGTTCTCCATATTAAAAAAACTTCACGAATGATAACTAAGACGCTAATATATCAACTTGGAAGCTTGTCTGGTTAGCGCTTGCCCGACACCAGCAATTGATATAAAACCCGCGCTCCTGCGCGTTTCTACATGCATTATCCTAGTCTCGGGGTTGGAATAAATAGCCATGGCTGTACCAAAGAAAAAGGTTTCCAAGTCTCGCCGTAATCAGCGGCGTTCGCATCACTCACTATCGTCGGCGGCTTATGGTGAATGTCCAAACTGTGGAGAACTGAAAAGACCGCATCACGTATGCAGTTCCTGCGGATACTATGATGGCCGTGAAGTCATGGAGACCGAGTCTGTCGTTTAAAATTTTTGGCAGCTCTGATGGGGACCGGCTTTGACCGACCAAATTTGTGTGGCGATCGATGGCATGGGCGGAGATAATGCTCCTCACATGATCATTGGAGGGGTCAACAGAGCCGCCGATACTCACCAAAATGTTAAATTTCTGATTTTTGGGGATGAGGCCAAAATTGGTCCTCTCCTAGACGAATTTCCGTCAATCCAGTCCCGGTGTGAAATACGTCATACGGCAGATGCTGTATCAAACGACGATAAGCCGACCAAGGCCCTTCGGACGGCAAAGAATTCAAGCATGCGTCTAGCCATCGACGCGGTTGCAAACGGAGAGGCCTCTGCGATCGTATCAGCTGGAAATACCGGAGCGTTGATGGCAATGGCGACCATTGTTCTAAAAACGCTTCCTGGAATCAGTCGACCGGCTATCGCCACGAGCTTTCCAACTCAGAATGGCGATTGCGTCATGCTTGATCTTGGGGCCAACATAGAATGCGATGCCAACAATTTAGTGCAATTTGCGGTGATGGGCGAGGTCTACGCCCGAAACGAACTCAAATTAGAGCAACCCTCAATCGGCATACTAAACGTTGGGGTGGAGGGACTGAAGGGAAACGACTCGGTAAAGGAAGCTGCTGGAATTCTCCAAAAATCATCCCTTCCGATAAAATTTTACGGTTTCGTAGAGGGTGACGACATAGGCAAGGGAACAGTAGATGTCATTGTCACCGACGGGTTTACGGGGAATATTGCACTCAAAACGTTAGAGGGCACGGCAAAGATGTTTGCTCACTTTCTTCGGAACGCGCTCACAAGCAGCGTCATGTCAAAAATAGGCGCATTAATTGCAAAGCCCGCAATTGAGAAGTTACGTAGTCATTTTGATCCTCGCCGGTATAACGGAGCCATGTTACTTGGATTAAATGGTATCTGTGTGAAGAGCCATGGCGGCACCGATCACATTGGCTTTGCAAATGCGGTCGAGGTTGGCGTAAACCTCGTAAAGCGCGACTTCAACAAACATATTAAAGAGGATCTAGACCATTTGATGACCTCCGAGATTGAAATCAGTTCTCAGTCAGCTGCGGAATAGGAATGAACATCATTTCAAAAGTAATCGGGTGCGGCGCATATTTGCCGGAAAATGTAGTCACGAACGAAGATCTGGCAAAAAAAGTCGACACATCTGATGAGTGGATCGTCTCCCGCACCGGGATAAGACAACGCCATATAGCCCAAGACGGTGAGATGACTTCCGATTTGGCCTATCAGGCCGCAAAAAGAGCCGTCGAAAGTGCCGGCATTGATCAGCAGGACATTGACCTTATCGTGGTTGGGACAACCACGCCGGACGATACCTTTCCCGCAGCGGCTGTAAAGGTTCAGAGTAGACTGGGATTGACTGCTGGGGCAGCTTTTGACGTCCAGGCAGCCTGTTCTGGATTTATTTATGCGCTCTCGGTCGCGGATAGCATGATCCGGGCGGGACAGATTAAAACCGCCATTGTA
>CAXFCV010000247.1:0-2998 GCA_964000975.1 uncultured Rhodospirillaceae bacterium
CCAGCCTCTATAGCAATGCCCGCGAAGCCGTGTTCGGCGGCTAACTGAACCGTTTCCAGGCCCATCGTAGGCAAGTCTACGCGTCGATCCTGCTTCGGCTTTTTTGCTTTGACCAAAATAAGATTCCGTCTATTTCTTGCAAGGCTTGAAGCCCTGCGGATCAGGTCATTTGTGCCCTCACTTGTCTCGCGCGCCAGAATATTTGTTCCTTCGATAACTACGGCTTGGCCGATATCCTTTGAACCGAGTTTTCTCGCCTCTTCAAGACCAATCCGGATTAAATTTTCCAAATCATTAGTCGGAGTGGTGCATGTCAGCACACCTGGCGGGGTGAGGAGACCCTCCAACAAGCTATCTATGCCGATGACCCGAAACCCCTCAGCCTCGAGTTCTCCAGCGATGGCCGACAGAATTGAATTATCACCGCCCAATGCACGCCTACCGGCCCGCAGAAGGAATTTTAAGCCTCTTATGTCGGGCATAGCGGTAATCAGGGAGGGACGTTTGACTGGCCCAACCATCACTAAATCGCGCACTCCCTCCCCTTTTAGAATATCAATTATTTTGCCAGCGGCGCCGATCCGAGACCAATGAACGAACTTTACACCATCAAGGTGGACGATTTCTGCGTGTCCGACAAGCGCAACTAAACAATAGGCCCGGCCCGTCTCAATACAGTAGTGGACCAAAGAGCGTGGCAGGGTGCCTCCGCCCGCGATTATGCCAAGTTTATGCTGCATCCTCGAAGAGGGGCTGACAAATGGCCCGGTTCGAATCTTCATTTATAAATGAGACGATTTCCATAACCGGTTCAATGTGGCTGAAAAGGTCAGAGACATCAGCAACACGCTCGGCCTGCGTGCCTTCTTGCGCAAATATTAACCGGTAGGCCCTGCGGAGATCATGGATAACATCACGAGAAAAATCTCGCCGTTTAAGGCCAACTAAGTTTAGACCCGACAAATGCGCCCTGTTTCCGACAACTGAACCATAGGGAATCACGTCATTTTCTACGCCAGACATACCTCCTACCATTGCATGACGGCCGATCCGGACGAATTGGTGGACTGCCGATAGCCCACCTATGATCGCCCAATTACCAACTTCAACATGACCAGCTAATGTTGCGTTATTGACCAAAATGACATTGTCTCCGATGACACAGTCGTGGGCCACATGCGAACTCATCATGAAGAGGCAACCATCGCCAATTCTGGTTACCATGCCACCTCCCTCGGTTCCCGGATTTAAGGTAACGTGTTCACGTATGGTGTTATTTTTTCCGATGAACAGTTGAGATTGCTCCCCATTGAATTTCAGATCTTGTGGTTCATGGCCAATAGACGCGAATGGAAAAATGCGGGAGTCAGCACCGATAGTGGTGCGACCTTCCACTACGACATGTGAATAGAGTTGCACACCGTTTTCTAGTCTTGTGTATTTGCCAATATTACAAAAAGGGCCGACGAAGACATTTTCGCCGATCTCCGCGTCTGGGTGTATGATGGCTGTTGGGTGTATATCAGTCATTTGTCAACAATCATGGCTGTAAAGCCAGACTCCGCTACTAGGGTGTTTTGGACGTAGGCCTGGCCGTCAAACTTCCATACGTTGCCGCGTGTATGCCTTTTTTTTACCTCAATGTTCAACCGATCTCCCGGAATAACGGGTTTCCTAAAGCGCGCAGATTCCACGGACATAAAATAAACCAGCTTACCCTCTTTCTCTGAACCTAATCCACTCACCACAAGAACGGCAGCGGTTTGCGCCATAGACTCGATGATCAAAACGCCAGGCATGATCGGTTTGTCAGGAAAATGGCCTGGAAAGAAAGGTTCGTTAATTGTAACATTTTTAATACCGGTTGCGCTCGTTTCCGGCACTACGTCCTGAACCCGATCAATGAGCAAGAACGGATACCTATGAGGGATCATTTTGATGATTTCCTCAATGTTGATAATATCCGTGTCACCCGCTGTCATATTCTATTTCTTTTGTTTTGAGAGTTTATTAAGCACGGCTAAATTGCGCCAAAATTTTCTCACATCCATGGCCGGGTATCCAGCCACGGTCTGGCCAGGCTCGACATCTTTGGAGACACCGGCCTTGGCAGCCACCTTAACATTATCGCCAATTGATAAATGGCCTGAAATCCCAGCTTGTCCGCCCAGCATAACGTGGTTGCCAATATTTGAACTACCCGCAATTCCAACCTGTCCTGTAATAAAGCATCCTTCGCCAATGGTGACGTTGTGCGCAATATGAACTAGGTTGTCGAGCTTGGTTCCGTTACCAATTACTGTGTCTCGCAGAGAGCCTCTATCGACGCACGTATTCGCCCCGATTTCGACATCATCGCCTATTATTACTCGCCCCAATTGTGGGACTTTAAAATGGCGGGGTGCACCAGGAGAAAATCCGTAGCCATCTTGACCGATGCGAGCACCAGGATGGGCGATGAGGTTTCTACCGATACAGCAAAATGAAAGAGTAACATTGGCGCCAATCCAGCCGTAATCACCAATGACTACCCCGGGTCCAATCACTGCGTTTGGTCCGATAACAGAGCCATTGCCAATTTCCGCCCCAGCCATTACGACGGCGCCAGGAGATATTCTAACACCGTTCCCAAGGCTCGCGGTTTCAGAGATTAGCGCTGTTTGATTTGGAATAGTCTGACTGGCGTAAATATCAGGATAGAAGGCTGTTGCTGTTTTAGCATAAGCTAAATAAGGATCACTCGATATAAGATTGAGCGTGCCCCTCGGTGATTGTTTTTCCAACCCTTTGGCAAGAAAAACTGCACCCGCATGAGTACTTCGGAACTCACCCACATATCGTTTGTTATCAATGAAGCTAACGTGGCTTCCGGAGGCCGAGGTCAGGGTTGCCACATCGTCATAATATTTATCCGGCGATACAGGGCCTGCAATGGAAACCCCTGTTATGTCGGCCAGTTGGAGTGCCGTAAAGGGGCCGGCCGATGTGTAGAACCGAG
>CAXFCV010000248.1:0-4882 GCA_964000975.1 uncultured Rhodospirillaceae bacterium
CAGCACTATGACTGATTTGATTTTAACTGGCGGCACGGTCGTCAATGAAACAGCCCGTGACTTAGCGGATGTTGCAATTACAGGTGGTCGTGTTAGCGCCATCGGTAAACCTGGAAGCTTGGGGGAAGCGGCAAAGGTGGTCAATATGACAGGGCTGCACTTGATTCCCGGTGTCATCGACATGCATGTCCACTTCCGTGAACCGGGCTACACCCACAAGGAAGATTGGGAGACTGGCACGCAGGCCGCGGCCATGGGCGGGGTGACGACCGTGTTCGAGATGCCCAATACCCATCCGCCAACCCGTTCGGTCACTGAGTTCCGCCAAAAGCAGGAACTTGCTAAAAAAGCCTGCGTTGATTTCGGGATCTACGGTCTGCTGGCCGAGGACAACATTGACGAAATTCAAAGTTTAATTGACGCGGGTGCCAATGCTTTTAAATGTTTCATGGGAAATACATTTGGTGATCTTCCCTCACCATCGACCGGGGCAATGCTGGAAGGCTTTGAGATTATTGCAGGCTCCGGTCTGAGGATATCGCTGCATGCTGAGACCGCCTCTATCATGGCGTGGCGGCAGGCCAAGTTGGAGGCAGCGGGTTTGAATGACCCGATCTATCACATTGCCGCCCGACCTGAGATCGTGGCCATCGAGGCTGTTGCACGGGCTGCAGTTCTATCGGAATGGACTGGCGCGCGCATTCACGTCCTACATATCTCCTCTGCTGGAGAATTGCGTCCTCTAGCCGAGGCCAAGGCGCGCGGTGTTGAGATCACAGGGGAAACGTGCCCCTGCTATCTTTTCCTTGACTCTGGAGATTATGAGCGATTGGGCAGCGTCATCCGAGTTAATCCTCCGGTACGCGAGGCCAAGGACAAAGCTGCGATTTGGGACGCGCTTCAAAGCGGTGTAGTAGACATGATTGCGACCGACCACGCACCGCACACCCCCGAAGAAAAGACAAACGACATTATCTGGAATGCGGACTGTGGCTTTCCTGGTGTCGAGACGCAAATGCCTCTGATGTTGAGTGAGGTGGTGGAAGGCCGCATGACACTTGAACATTATGTAAGGATATCTTCAGCCAATCCGGCGCGAGCCTTTGGCATGTGGCCGGATAAGGGGCGGATCGGCGTTGGCGCTTTAGCAGATATAGCTGCTGTGGATATGGCGCGCGAAGAAGTCATAACGTCCGGCCGTTTACACAGCCGGGCCAAGATCACGCCCTTCGAGGGAAAGAAGACGATCGGCGCACCGCTGCATACAATTGTACGAGGAAAGTTTGTGCAACGAGATCGCCAATTGGTCCAAGGCATGGCTGGACATGGTCGCCAGGTGACCGACATTCAAAAAATGCCCCCAGCAAATCCCCAGAACGTGGACCAAAGTCTTGCTAGGATTCTTGAGGAAAGGCGAACAGGATGACCGGTGAGGACTTTGTAAAACTTGAAGGCGTAGGGGTCACGTATGGGTCTGGGGGTAGCAAGACGAAAGCACTTTGCCCCACTGACCTATCGATCGCTAAGGGGGATTTTGTCGCATTGGTTGGTCCATCGGGTTGCGGTAAGTCCACGATCCTGAAATTGGTAAGCGAACTTCTAAAACCCAGCGAAGGCAATATCTTTTTTGGTGGCAGAGAGCTTGGTGCCAAACCTGTTCGTGTAGGCATGGCCTTTCAAAGCGCGTCTTTACTGCAATGGATGAGCGTACGCGATAACGTGATGCTACCTCTGAAGATAGTGCCACCCTTCAAAGCAGATTTCCGCAACAAGCGGAACGGTGAATTCAAAGATAGGGTCGACGCGCTACTGGAACAGGTTGGGTTGATTGACTTTGCCGATAAGAGTCCTTGGCAGCTTTCAGGTGGCATGATGCAGCGTGCCAACCTTTGCCGCGCGTTGGTCCATGATCCCGACCTACTCCTTCTCGATGAACCTTTCGGCGCCTTAGACCAATTTACCCGCGAAGAACTTTGGCAAACTATGCAAGACCTTTGGATGAACCGTAAATCGACGGTGCTGCTTGTCACTCACGACCTGCGTGAAGCAACTTATCTGGCGAACCGCGTCTGTGTAATGAGTGCACGCCCTGGCCGTATCATTGATGACAGGCCGGTGAACTTTGCGAGACCACGCGCGATTGATGTGACCTTTGACCCGCTTTTCATCCAAATGGTGCAAGCCCTGCGGCAGTTGATTGTGCACACGCCGACAGCACCAAAGGCGGATGCTGCATGACCCCACGCACGCAAAAAATAGCCTCGGCCACCCTGATAGTCAGTGTATTTGTCTTCTGGGAAATATTCTGTGTTCTCGCGGGCATTTCAGAACTGATTTTGCCTAGACCAAGTCGTATCATCGAAGCATTTTTGCAATATGCCCTCGCCATCGCACCACATGCCTGGCAAACGCTTTATACAACCCTGGTTGGCTTTTTATTTGGAGTATTGATCGGTTTGTCTCTTGGCGTTTTGATTGGATCTTCAAAACTTTGCTACGATACGGCCTATCCTCTGCTTGTAGGGATTTCGTCCATCCCGAAAGTAGCCGTTGTTCCAATCTTTGTCTTGTGGTTCGGCGCAGGCACGGTACCTGCGATCCTGACTGCGATGATTATCTGCATCTTCCCGATTGTTGTAAATGTTTCCACTGGCATCGCGACCGTCGAGCCAGAACTAGAAGATGTCATGAAATCCCTCAAAGCTAACAAACTGGAAATTCTTTGGAATGTTGGGCTGCCCCGGTCGTTGCCTTACTTTTTTGCCGCACTGAAGGTCTCAATTACCCTTAGCTTTGTGGGCTCCGTTATCGCGGAAACGGTCGCCTCAAACAAAGGGGTGGGGAATATGATGCTCATTGCCTCATCGCAATTCAACGTGCCACTAGTCTTCTCGGGGCTGATAGTCCTCGCCGTGATGGGAATCTCACTTTACGCAATATTTGCGCTTCTGGAAGGGCGCATGACGGGCTGGGCGACCCGAAAGAATAACGTCTGAAAACGCACAACAGCAAGGAGAATAGCAATGCGTAAATTACTGTTACTAACCACTTTTGTAATGAGCTTTGCGGGCTCGGCCCTCGCCGAGGGTATTCCGATTAAGTTTACCCTTGATTGGAAGATTCAAGGTGTCCATGGGTGGTTCTATCTGGCGAAACAAAAGGGATATTTTGCCGCCGAAGGTCTGGATGTGACCATTGATCAAGGCGAAGGTTCCGCCGCAACAGTTAGTCGAATCATGTCGGGGGCGTACGATGCGGGCTTTGGCGATATGAACGCGATCATTCAAAATGCCGCGACCAAACCGGACGAAGCGCCGGTTATGGTTTACCAGATTTACAATCAACCACCCTTTGCGGTGCTAACCAAGACAGGAGGTCCGGTGAAAAATCTGAAGAGTCTTGAAGGTCTTACGGTAGGCGCTCCTCCAGGCTCTGCATCGACGAAACTGTTTCCGGCTTTGGCCACGGCAGCAGGGTTTGACGCAGACAAGGTTAAACTGCTCTCTGTGCAAAAGAACCTCCAGGAGCAGATGCTAATTCAGGACCAAGTCTCAGCTAGTTTAGTATTTAATGTAACCAGTTATCTGAATATTATTGGCATTGGCATGGACCCAGAAAAAGATTTCACATGGTATCCCTATGGTGCCTCTGGCCTGGATATATATTCCAACGGTGTGATGGTTTCACCTAAACTACTAAAAAACAAGCCCGAAGCTGTGCAAGGCCTTGTTAATGCAATTGCTAAAGCCATGGCCGACGTGCTAGCGAACCCGCAGGAAGGTATCGACATCATTACGGCAACAGAGCCATTGTCTAATGGCAAACTGGAGATGAAACGTTTGCAATTTGCGTTAAATAATCTGATCTTCTCGAAAGAGAGCAAGGCGAACGGGATAGGTGCGGTTGACACAGGGCGATTGACCCGCTCGATAAATACGATCAAAAAGTTGTATAATCTGAGTGGGACCCCTAAAGCCGAGGACGTGTTTAACGCATCCTTTTTGCCGCCGATGGCAAAGCGTTCATTTTAATTAGCAGAATGACGTGAAAGTATAATGGTGACTCAACTTCACGTCGCGGCTGCCCTATTGGGGCCGGAGTATGAAAACTCCGGCCCCGTAACTATTACAATCGAGAATGGTCATATTTCAGCAATCGCAAAAGCCGCAACACCCGATGGACCGGCGCGGCTTGCGATGCCATCCTTGGCGGATGCTCACAACCATGCGCGGCCCTTACCAGCTACCTCGTTCGGCTGCGGCGGTAAACCTTTGGAACAATGGTTGCCGCAACTAGCTGTGATGCCCCCGGTCGATGCCTATACCGCAACGGTTGCCTCTTTAGCGCGATCCGTTCGGGGCGGCGCGACAAGCGTGATGATTCATCTGACCCGCGCTATGGGACAAATGCCGCTGCCCGATGAGGCACGTGAGATTGCTCGTGCCGCAGCAGACGTCGGCATTTCAATCGGCTTTGCCATACCCCTGCGCGATCGCAATCCTCTTATCTACGGTGACCACGACGTATTGCTTAAGGGGCTGGCTCCAGAGGTTTCACAATTGGCGCGAACCACTTGGTTGAAACCACTTCCACCGTTGACAGAGCAATTGGACCTTGTGGATCAGGTTGCCTCTGCCTTGGCGGACCAACCGCATGTTGATGTACAATACGGACCAACCGGGGTGCAGTGGTGCAGTGATGAAATGTTGGGAGCTATTGCTGATTGTTCAGCCCGCACCGGACGCCGTATACACATGCACCTGCTTGAAACTCAACCGCAGCGCCAGTGGCTCGATCAGACCTATCCGAAAGGTGTTGTTACGTTTTTGGAAGGAATAGGCTTTCTATCGCCCCGCCTGACACTCGCGCACTGTGTGTGGGC
>CAXFCV010000249.1:0-2356 GCA_964000975.1 uncultured Rhodospirillaceae bacterium
CATTCTCTGCTACATTCTGGGGCTTAAGCGGGGTGGTACAGCGTCGCAAGTCACTGATTTATATGGGTTGGCGAATATGGGTTCAACTCCCGCCGCCTCTACCAAATAAGGGTCCAACCTGACCCGAAGCAATGCGGGAAACCCTGAGCATACGGGGTTTTCGTGCTTGCCGTGTCCGGCGCCGTCCGTTGGGATCAGGGCCATTCTGAAGGCATATTTGTTCGCGCTATCAATTCAACTACTAAGTGTGCCCCCTACATGGCCTTCTTCGCCTCATCCGGTTGCAACTCCAAAGGAGAGTTAGTTCGTTACCGTAGTCTGTTAGCTGCCGCGGAGCGCTATCGCATGAAGACCTGGTTGTATTTCGGCGACAATAAGTGCATGAGTACCTATCCAAAGCCCTTTACAGCGATCTATTAGATACGTTACAGCGGGCGTAGGATGCCTGACCGATCTGGTGATTGCGCTTTCGTTTGTATCACCGTGACACTCTCTACACTCGGCGTACAGACCAAAACTGCCCTGTGATTGCGTTGATTATGCGTGAGACATAATGACCCATAGTAGGGCTCGATGCTCTCAAACATTGCGGCCTCAAAAAACTATTGCGCTAACCATGACTGATGCCGAGGCGCCCTACGCCGCACACACAATTTGCCGCTGCTCTCCCAGCCCCTCGATGCCCAATGTCACGATATCGTCCACTTCTAAAAAAGTTGGTGGTTGCTGGCCCAAACCTACACCTGGTGGCGTGCCCGTGCTAACGATATCACCGGGCATCAAGGTCATGTATTGACTGAGAAAAGATACAATAAATGCGGGCTTAAAGATCATTGTTCTGGTGCTGCCGTCCTGATACCTGCGTCCATTGACCTCCAACCACATGGCAAGATTTAGTACATCGGCAATCTCGTCCTTGGTTACCAGATGAGGACCCAGAGGACCGAAAGTATCGCAGCCTTTACCGATATCCCACTGGCCGGACCGTTCTAGCTGGAACTCACGCTCGGATACGTCGTTGCAAACACAATATCCCGCAATAGCTTGCTCGGACTCTTCTATGCCCGCATAGCGTATCTCTCTTCCAATCACCACGGCCAGTTCAACTTCCCAGTCTAGTTTGGTACTGCCGCGAGGCTTCAAAATAGCATCATTGGGACCAGAGATAGCAGTCGTAAATTTTGAGAACACAACCGGTTCATCAGGTACCGGCATATTGGATTCACGTGCATGATCCTCGAAATTAAGTCCAATACACAGGAACTTACCCACATTTGAGACACACGCGCCCAGTCGCACATCGCTCTCGACCAGCGGTAACTTTGTCCAGTCAAGTGCCCGCAACGAGTCAAGGCCTTCTGGCGTGATTACGCTGCCATCGATATCGGTAATGTGGCCAGCTAAGCTGCGAATGTTTCCGTCGGTGTCCAGCAATCCCGGCTTCTCTAATCCTGTCTCCCCATATCGTAATAGTTTCATTTCTGAACCTCAGTTGTTTAAGGTGACGAACCCTCCGTCAATAGGGAAATTGCTCCCGGTGATGAAAGAAGCCTCGTCGTTTAACAGGAAACTCACTAGTGCGGCCACCTCCTCCGGTGTGCCCATCCGACCTATCGGCTGGGATTTACATAGTTGCTCAAATAGGACTGAGCGCTCAGTCTCCGGATAGTTATCTCGAAGAAAATTGTCCACAAAGGGAGTGTGAACCCTGGCTGGAGAAACGCAGTTGCACCGGATCCCCTTATCCACATAATCCTTCGCGACACTAAGAGTCATGCTTAACACAGCACCCTTACTCATCGAATAGGCAAAGCGATCCCGGATGCCAACAGTAGCAGCGACCGACGCCATATTGATAATTACACCTGATTCATATTCCAACATGAGGGGTAAGACTGCGAACATACCGTTGTAGACGCCTCGAACGTTAACATTAAACACTTGTTCGAAATCTGCAGTAGACGTCTGCGCCAGCGATCCGATACAGGCGATGCCTGCGGAATTGATCAATCCTTTTATGCGCCCCGCCGCCGCGATATCGTTTACCGCGGATCGCATGGCTGACTGATCCGTCACATCAACGTGAAAGTGCTCCGCGGTGCCTCCCTGCGAAACTATATCCCGTGTTGTTGATCTGGCGGCGGTTTCATCCAAATCTATCACGGCCACATGAAAACCTTCATTGGCGAGTTTCAGGGCAATCGCTCTACCGATACCGCTTCCCGATCCAGTGACTATGGATATATCTTTACGGTTTGCGTGCATAACCAAACTCACATTTAACAATCAAGACCATAAAACACCTGTGCATTCCGGGACCAAAATTTCTGCCGATGCCCAACAGATAAACCACGCG
>CAXFCV010000250.1:0-2553 GCA_964000975.1 uncultured Rhodospirillaceae bacterium
CGGGTTCTGTCATTTCATTCCGCCGCCTGAAGCGGCGGCCTCCCGGACTATGCGGTCCACCTCCTCGGCAATCTGATGAGGTTGAAGGCCAAATTCCTCGAGCAACGTGTCTTGAGATCCATAATGTCTGGTAAATTGATCATGAATTCCAAAACGTCTGATTGTTGGCCGGGAGACGCTGGTTGCATCGTTCAATGTCTCCAGAATTGCCGTGCCTAGTCCGTTGTTTAACAGATGTTCGTCCAGGGTGATAATCACGTCAGAAATTTCAGCTAGATCTCGCACCATATCTACGTCTAGTGGTTTGATCGTTGGGAAATGCACCACACCACAGGAGATACCTCTCGCATTTAAGATATTTGCGGCTTCCAATGCTTTGCCACTCATAATGCCGGACGCGGCCAGGGTGATATTCGCCGGCGGTCGGAGTATGATGCCAATGCCGATTTTAAATACCGGGTTACCATGTGATATGATCGGGTCGCCTCCCTTTCCCAGCCGGATATAAATCGGACCGTTCCAGTCTAATGTTTCGGGCATAAAATGTCGCATCTCCTCGGCATCAGACGGTGAGACGATAGTCATATTTGGCTGAGTGCGCATAAGTCCGATGTCATCAATGGCGATATGGGTAGGGCCGAGAGGTGCATAAACGAGACCACCGCCATTTGCAATTAAGCGTACTGGTAGATTATGGAGGCATAGATCCATTGAAATTTGTTCAAAACACCGGCGGGTTAAGAATGTAGCGATTGTGTTGACGTAGGGAATGTAACCGTCCATTGCCAAACCGGCGGCCATGCCAATGATATTGGCCTCGGAAACACCCTCTATGAAAAATCTGTGTGGCATCTCTGTCCGCATGTCATCCAGGACACCCGGGCCGAGATCCGATCCGATGAACACGACCCGCTCATCCTCGCGAGCCAGTTCATGAACCATATCCAGGCAAGTTCGCCGCATTATCGGCCCCTCAGAGATTGGTAAAGTAACTTGATATCGTCCACGTCAAGTTTGGACTTATGATGCCACTCAGCTTCATTTTCCGCGTATGGAATACCCCGGCCCTTAATCGTATGACAGATGACCGCAGATGGTTTGCCATCTGCTAGTGGCAGACCACTTAGAGTATCACGCAATTTTGGAACATCGTGGCCATCGGTTTCCATGACGCCGAAGCCAAAGCTTCGCCATTTATCGGCGAGGGGTTCCAGTGGCTGGACGGTATCGGTGGGACCATAACTTTGCAATTTGTTATAGTCGATAAGTACAGTGAAGTGGTCGAGCCCGTGTTTTCCTGCGGATAAGGCACCTTCCCAAATCGACCCTTCATTGATTTCCCCGTCACCCACGATGACGAAAACCCGGCTGTTCCTGTTTTGCATTCGTGCTGCAAGGGCCATGCCGAGGCCAGCGGACAGCCCATGTCCGAGAGCGCCAGTGGAAAACTCCACTCCAGGGACTTTGCCAAATTCCGGGTGTCCACCAAGAACACTGTCCGGTTTGCAGAACGTTGCCAGTGTCTCTGGGGCGATAAAACCTTTGTCTGCAAGCAAAGCATAGAGTGCAATGCAGCCGTGACCTTTGCTGAGGATGCATCTATCCCGATCAGACCATCCCGGATCATCTGCGCGGTAAGAAAGGATATCGTCATAGAGAACGCGCAGCATCTCGATTAGGGAGAAGGTTGAGCCGATATGACCGCGGCCACCGCCTTCAAGTGCTTGAACCGCTAATCTCCTTAAGGCGAGAGAGCGCTCGTCGAGGTCGTTCCGGCAGACATTCTGTCCCGGCATGTGATCATCGATGGGAGTCAAAAGGGAATGCTCCTGGCAAGTGAATGGGCGCGTTCAAGCATAATTCGGGTGTTTTCCAATCGCGTCTTTCTGAACTTTTCGAGATCCATCGGGTTTGTTCCCGTAAAACCAATATCACCGTTATGACGCAAGTATACATTTAACATGATCATGCACCAACGGAGGGCGAATAGGGGGAGTGCAATAGTTATCTGGTGCCGCTCCTGATGATTAAGTCGGTAAATTTTCGAAAACCCGCTGATTACTGGAGGCCAACCGGACATCGGTAAATTCATGCCCGGATGAAGGATAAAATCACAGATTAATTTAAAGGGCGCATCCCGTCCAAAGTACTCAAAATCTAGAAAAATTATATCTCCGGAGGGCGTCTGCAGGGCGTTGTGGAAACCAAAATCAGATGGGCTAAGGATATGCGCCTCCGATTGTAGCGCCGATTCCGGATCAATCCCAACCTTGCTTGCTTTCTCCAGCTGACGATCAAATATCTCGCCATAACGCGTTCGAAACTCGGTCTCTATGAACTTGGCACATTCTGAAGGGAGGTTTTCCATTCCGCAAAATCGATCAAGGCGTGCTGCTGTTTGTTGAATAACATCGGATAGGGACAGACATGCACCCGAGGCCAAATTCCACTGTCGAGTCTGGGTGGAAGCCGAAATTTCGAAAAGTTGATCCGTGAAATGCATTGCGGCCTTAAAGTGGGTTTCATCCGGCGAGACGATTGGTGATCCTGATA
>CAXFCV010000251.1:0-2635 GCA_964000975.1 uncultured Rhodospirillaceae bacterium
TAAACAGGTTGGGCCGGCCCACCGGTATTGCAGCCAGAGAGACCGTCTGGCAGGAGTGTTATCTAGTCCGTGGAGTAAGGGTTGTTGCCCTGGCGAATCATCACACGTAGGGGAATGCCGGGGAGGTCGAAGTCTTCCCGTAGGCCATTGGCAATGTACCGCCGGTAGTCCTCTGGCAGGGATTTTCCGCGGCTGGAAAACAGAACGAACGTGGGCGGGCGAGTTTTGACCTGCGTGATATAGCGCAGGCGGAGCCGCCGTCCCGCAACGACTGGCGGCGGGTGGCGTTCGGTCATAAACTCAAGCCACTGGTTGAGTTTGCCGGTGGGAACCCGCCGGTTCCAAATATCAAAATACTTAAAGGCCTCGGGAAGCAGTTTTCGAACGCCGCTGCCCGTTAACGCAGAAAAAAAGACAATGGGAACGCCTCGGATTTGTGGCAGCGACGTCATTAAGCGGTCAGCAAGCGCGTCCCGGGCAGCTCTTTTATTTTTGACATTATCCCATTTATTCACGCCAATGATGAGAACGCGGCCCTCGTCAATGACCTGCCGGGCGATGGTCAGGTCTTGTTTTTCAAGCATGGTACGGCCATCGAGGAGCAAGACAACCAACTGGGCATATTGGATCGCACGATGGGAGTCTGCTGCGGACAACGTCTCGACTTTATCTATCACCCGTGATTTGCGCCTGATTCCCGCCGTGTCCACCAGCCTCACCTGGCGGCCTTCATAGGACCATTCGATGCTGATGGAGTCCCGGGTTATGCCGGCTTCTGGACCTGTCAGCATCCGATCCTCTCCAACCAATCGGTTCACGAGCGTCGACTTTCCCACATTCGGCCGACCAACAATCGCCATTTGCAGCGGTCCCACGGAGATTTCGTCGCTCTCTAATTCACCCGTGTCTTCATCGAGATCTCCAAAGATAGTCAAGTCCTGTGACGAGTCGCTTTCCAATCCCGTCCTGGAGTCCACGATCGGGCGGAGGATCTGGTATAATTCCTCCAACCCTTCTCCATGTTCCGCAGAGAGGCCGATGGGATCTCCGAGACCGAGGCCATATGCCTCATACAAGCCTCCGATGCCCGCCTTGCCCTCACATTTATTGGCTACCAGGATCACAGGTAGTTTCTGCCCCCTCAGCCAATTGGCAAAATGTTCATCCAGGGGGGTAACCCCGGTTCGGGAATCGATCAGGAACAGGGCCACATCTGCTTGCTCAACCGCACGGTTCGTCTGTTGGCGCATGCGGGCTTCGAGGCTCTCGTCGTGAGAGTCCTCAAATCCTGCTGTATCGATGAGGTTGAAATGAAGGTCTCCCAGGCTGCCCCGTGCTTCTTTTCGATCACGGGTTACGCCGGGTATGTCATCGACAATGGCGAGCCTCTTCCCCGCCAATCGATTGAATAGCGTGGATTTTCCGACATTTGGCCGGCCGACAATGGCAACTCGAATGGGCATAATTGACAGGACTACTTGAAGTCTCAGCGGTAGGCAACGAGGTCCGCGTCATTACTCAGGAAATAAAGAGTGTGGCCCGCTGCAACCGGTCCAATGGTGACGCCATCCGGCATCTCAACCTTTCCTAGTATTGTGCCAGTATAGGGAGAGATGGACAGGGCTTCGCCAGAGGAACCCGCTACAATTAACCGATCACTTGTTAGAACTGGCCCCGTCCAAATGATGCGACCCGTTTTATCTTCCAGGTCTTCCCATTGAGGCAGAGCTTTGACCCAGTGAATACGCCCCGTTCGCCTGGCCATCGCGACCAGTTCCGAGTCGTTTGTCAGAAAGAATATGAAGTCGCCAGCAACCCATGGACTTTCGATGCCACCAATCGCACGATCCCAAATACGACGTCCTGTTCGTAAATTAATGGCCGCGATTTGACCGCTATTGCTGATTGCAATCACGATGCCTCTATCGATAACAGGCCGGCCCCGAATTGATGGCAAGGTTGTCGTTGATCGCGCGCGACGACTCCCAGTTAGAGAGTCGCTCCAGAGTACCTGACCGTTCTCTACTTTTAAGGCCACGAGTTCGCCGGACGAGTAGGGAGCAATAACCACACCTGAGTCCACAGCAGGGCTCGCCCCGCCCAGAAAGCTTGTCAATTCCTCGATACCAGAGTGAGACCACAAGGTCTCCCCACTAGACCCGCTAAGCGCGAAAAGCTTATTACTAAGCGTCAGAGCAAACACTCGGTTTCCTCGTACCGTTGGAGCAGTCCGAAAGGCCGCGCCCAATTTACGACGCCAAAGAACTTGTCCGGTTCTTGCATCGAGTGAGATCACTTCCGCAAATCCAGTGGTCACAAATAATTTGCCACTCTCAAAAGCCAGTCCGCCCCCCACATGCCCGTCGGCTTCATCGTCAGGGGTAATTTCTGTTGTCCAGATATCGTCACCAGTTTTGGCGTCGAAGGCGGAGATTTCTGACTCCGCGTCCATCGTGTACACGCGACCTCCAGCGACCACAGGCTGCGCAATTAAGCGTTCTTCAACGCCTGACCCAGCTCCGATGTTGACGGACCATGCTTCTTGGATTTTGCCGGGTAGTTTTATATGGTGCATTGCGTGGTTGGGATAGCCGCCAGCCTGGGGCCAATTCGGATTAAGTGTTGGAGTGGGCAA
>CAXFCV010000252.1:0-4819 GCA_964000975.1 uncultured Rhodospirillaceae bacterium
ATGGCCCCGGTATTTTCGCCATAGGACATCACGCAGGTGGGGTTGCCATGAATGCCAAGCTTGGTCTCCAGAGAGATCGGCCTGAGGTCGTTTTTATCTCCTAATTCGCCATTCTCCTTTACCAGGTATTTGGGCACGAGAAAGAGGGAGATGCCTCTATTACCGGGGGGGGCGTCGGGCAGTCTCGCCAGAACCAGGTGGACAATGTTGTCACTCAGGTCATGGTCCCCACCGCTAATATAAATTTTTTGCCCGCTTATACGATAGTAATCTCCCTCTTTTACAGCTTTGGTGCGCAGGAGACTGAGGTCTGAGCCAGCCTGCGGTTCAGTCAGGTTCATGGTGGTGGTCCATTCGCCCGACACCATTTTATGAAGATAGGTGTTTTTAAGAGCCGGGTCTGCATGCTCCAGCATAAGGTCAATCGCTGATTGGCTGAGCACGGGTACAAGTCCAAACGCAGTATTTGCGGCTGACCACATTTCAAAGGCCGCAATAGCAAGAACTGTGGGGAGGTTTTGGCCACCAAATTCCTCGGGTGCCGACATGCTAATCCAGCCGGCATCAATCATCTGCCTGTAAGCATCCGGAAATCCCTCAGGTGTCCGGACCACACCATTCTCTAGGACACATCCTTGTTGGTCACCCAACCGGTTCAGAGGGGCTAAAATTTCTTCTGAGAATTTAGCCGCTTCTTCCAGTATCGCGCCACCGAGTTCTGGTGTGACATCGATAAACGGCTCTAGCCTCGAAATATTGTCATAACCAATCACGTTTTTGATAATAAACTGTAAGTTAGTAACTGGTGCAGCGTAGTTTGCCATAAAATAAATCTTTCATCTTCATACACTTAACAATTTTTTCACAATGCTCACAAATTTTCCAAAATGCTTACAATTTGTTCCGCAAAATGCTCGTTATGACCTAGTACTGTTGCCGGCTCCAGATGTTAGCTCAATTAAGGCGTCCGGCGATTGGGTGATTCTGTATCCGTCCGGAAAAACGATAGTTTACCTAATGGAGACACTCTACGACTGATCTACATTCTCCGGATTGGATTGTATTCTCCCTGTCAAGCTTGTCTGGCCTTTTGGTCACAGTTTTTAAGTTTAATCGCCGTCAAATATCTTGCCAGGGTTCATGATATTGTTTGGATCGATCGCCCTCTTAATCTGCCGCAAAACATCTAGTTTGACGTCAGGGGCATAATGATCCAGCTCCATTTTTTTTAAGATCCCAATGCCATGTTCCGCGCTAATGCTGCCGTTCATATCGACGACGATGTCATGAACAATGCGGTTTAGTTGTTCCCACTTATCAAGAAAGGCCTGTTTGTCCATATTCGGGGGTTGAGTAAGATTGTAGTGAATGTTGCCGTCGCCAATATGGCCAAATGCGCAAACGCGAATACCGGGGATTTCGGACTCAACCGCCCGAGAGGCTTTTTCGATGAATTTGGTTGCCACAGAAACTGGGACCGATACATCGTGTTTAACGCTGCCGCCTTCCCTAGACTGCGCTGCGGGCAATTCTTCCCGGATTTTCCATAGCTGATGCACTTGAGCTTCACTCTCCGCAATCACAGCGTCGGTGATGATCTCGGCTTCCAGGGCGCGCTCGAGAACCTTCTCGATATCACCCCGGAGGTCATCACCTTCCCGAGGAGAGGTCAACTCAATAAGCGAATAATGTGGGTGGCTGTCCGCAAAAGGATCGTCTACACCCGGAACATGTGCGATGCCGAGCTCGAGCCCGAGACGTGGGACCAATTCGAAGGCAGTCAGTCGGTCGCCGCATGCTGCGCGGACGTGATCAAAGAGCGTTAGGACGTTATTTAAACGGGGGAGGGCCGCCATGACCGTTACGCTCGAGCGAGGTGCAGGATACAGCTTTAGAACGGCCTTGGTAATGATCCCAAGGGTGCCCTCTGCACCGATGAACAATTGTTTAATATCATAACCCGTGTTGTCTTTCCGAAGCGCATTCAGACCGTCATAAATGCGGCCGTCCGGCAGGACAGCCTCAATACCTAGAACCAACTCGCGGGTATTTCCATAGCGCAGAACGTTCACGCCCCCTGCGTTGGTTGCAAGATTTCCCCCGATCTGGCAACTACCCTCGGCTCCAAGGCTCAGCGGGAACAGACAGCCGGCATCCAGTGCCGCTGTTTGAATGTTGGCAAGCACGCACCCCGCTTCAACGGTCATGGTGTGGTTGAGAGCATCGACAGCAATAATTTTATTGAGTCGCTCGAGGCTGAGAATGATTCCACCACTGGCAACTCCACCGCCAACAAGTCCTGTATTCCCGCCGAGCGGGACAACGCTGACCCCGTGCCCGTCGCATACAGCGACGGTTTTGGCTAAATCTTCAGTGTTGGCTGGACGTACAACCACCTCGCAGTCACTTTTCATCAACCCGCGCTCTTCTTTTAGATAAGGTGCTAGGTCTTCGGGCCGTGTAAGGATTGCTCGTTCGGGCAGTGTCTCCCGAAGCGAGTCCATAAAATTTTCTGACAGATTAATCATCGCCTGTTTTTATACCCTGAGACGAGAAAGTGCTATGCCGAAGTGGCTGCCCGGCGCAGGCGGTCGTTGATTGCAACGCCTAGTCCCGTTTTAGGGATGGGCATGACGGCGATGCCAGCAGGGCCAGCCTGTTCCAAGTCCCGCAGCATAGCAAATAAATTCGCAGCGGCTTCTATGAGGTCGCCCGTAACACTGAGGTTGAGTGCGCTGCCAGGCGCCTCGGGCCCAAAACCAAGCAAAATTTCGCCTAATTCCGCGGCCTTTGCCTCAAGACGCAGAGGCGTTGTGGGGGCGTAATGCCGATCCAGCATGCCGGGTGATTTCAAGGGCGTCTCAAGTGTCGCCACGCCCACCTTTCCAATTTTGTTCTCAAGCCGTTCTCTGCTGATGCCACCTGGGCGCAAAAGGACCGGCTCATCCGTGGTTAGATCGATGACAGTAGATTCCAAACCGATCTGGCTCGGTCCACCATCCAAAATAATAGATAGTTCCGAACCGAACTCTCCTGACACATGATCGGCTGTTGTGGGACTGATATGGCCCGATGTATTCGCGCTGGGCGCTGCCACAGGGCATCTGCACGCCCGTAACAGTGATCGCGCGAGGTCAAGAGAGGGGACCCTTACGGCCAGCGTATCCAGCCCGGCGCTAGCGAGGAGTGATACCGGGCAATCAACATTTCTCGGCAACACACATGTGAGGGGGCCCGGCCAAAAGGCATCTGCGAGTGCATCCGCAAGGGTACTCCATTTGACAAGTGATTTGAGCGCCTCTTTATCTGCTGAATGGACAATCAGCGGGTTAAACTGGGGTCGACCCTTGGCCTCATATATTTTTGCAACGGCGCTGTCATTGGTGGCATCTGCTCCAAGACCATAAACGGTCTCGGTCGGGAAAGCCGCGAGGCCACCGGATCTAATTGCCTTGGCAGCGGTTTTGATACCATGCAATCCTTGAACGACTCTTTGTTTCCGATCGCTCACACCCATAGCTATTAGTTCGGTTGCCCCTGAGCGATGAAGTGAGGGTTCCGAATATCATCCTTGCCATAAACAAAGGGACTGCCGTCGATCTGGGTCATTTGTCCTCCGGCTGCGAGCAGCACGGCATGACCTGCGGCGGTATCCCACTCAGATGTCGGACCCATCCTTGGGTAAATATCAGCCTCGCCAGCCGCGATCAGGCAAAATTTAAGCGAACTTCCAGTGGTCACCGTTTCTTTGATCGTGAATTTTTTCAGAAATTCATCCTCTCCGGACCGGTGAGACCGACTGGCGACGACGACAAGCCCATCTGGCTTGGGTGCTCGGGTTGTGATTTCGTGTGGCTCGGAACCTCCATTCGCGGCAAAGGCGCCGTGTGAGATCGCCCCCCAGAATGTTCGGTGTTTTGCGGGGGCGTGGACCACGCCAAAAACTGGCACCCCTGCGTGAATCAACGCAATATTGACCGTGAACTCTCCCCGTCTGTTGATAAATTCCTTGGTCCCGTCCAGTGCGTCCACAAGCCAGAAAAGACCACCGTCGACGTCTGGTTTATGACCGGCGGAATAGGCTTCTTCGCCGATGAAGGGGATCTCTGGATAAGCATTCTCAAGTCTGGTTCTGATAAGGGCTTCGCCCTTCTCGTCGGCTTCTGTCACAGGAGAGTCGTCATCCTTTGAGCGAACATTAAAATTTGTTTTGTAAATTTCCATAATGGCGTCGCCGGCATCCTTCGCGGTGGCAACAGCATATGCCATCAATTTTTTTGTGACAGAAAAACTCATAGATTAGCCCTATATAGGGTGATGATGGTTAGCGGGCTCTTTTCCGCCGATGAGAATAAACGCGATCTGGCAAGGCTTGTCTGATCTGTTGGCCCAGCCATGCCATGTCGCCCTCTGGACCATGACATCTCCGGCCTTCATCTCAACTTCCAATCCGTTGTCCAGGATCATGACGCACTCACCCGACATGCAAATTGCGTAGTCGATGGTGTCAGTCCGATGCATGTAAGGATCTTTCTTTGGTTGGAGTTCCAAAATGCGAAAAATAGAGCCCCTCTCTGGCGGTTCAATTTCTAGGGTCTGATATGCAGGATCGTCATCCCCGTCTACGTTGGCGGGTGTATCTTCTGTTTGCCATAGGAGTGTTTGGGGGTTCCCGCTCCGGAGATTATGAATATTATCCATAACGTAATCTGAAGAGATGACGGCGTTCCCGTCCTCGTCGTGTCCGGTAACTATACGGCGAATGTTGAGCGTCATTTCACTACTCCCTAATTGTATTCAGCCCAGTAGTATTGGGTGA
>CAXFCV010000253.1:0-4733 GCA_964000975.1 uncultured Rhodospirillaceae bacterium
CTGGAAAGGGCATAATCAAGAAATTTTTTGACGAACCTTTTACCCCACAAAGTTACGAAGATCTCATAGCGCATGCATGCGCCCCCTACATGCTGCCCTGGACGGATCAATGCATGTCCGAAGGAACGGAAATTTCACCGTCATCTGGATCCAATGGTTCTGGAAGATCAACTTCTTCGTCACTATCCTCATTCGGCACCCCGTGGGCAGGCGTTGACGGCCCCAGACTGCCCCGGGCGCCGAGCGTCTGAATTGCGGGCCTTTTATCCAGCAGGCCAGCTGCCTTCAGGTCTTCCATGCCGGGCAGATCGTCAAGGTTCTCAAGACCAAACTGATCTAAAAATTTATCGCTAGTGCCCCAAGTGACCGGTTTGCCCGGCGACCGGCGTCTTCCCCGGGGTCGGATCCAACCCGCTTCAAAAAGAACATCCATAGTTCCTTTACTCAATCCGACGCCCCGGATCTCCTCAATCTCCGCCCGCGTGATCGGTTGATGATAAGCAATAATAGCCAACGTCTCGACGGCAGCACGCGATAGCTTCCGCGTTACTTCTCGCTCCACGATTAACTGAGGTCCAAGGTCAGGCGCTGTCCGAAAAGCCCAGGCCTTATTGACTTTGACCAAATTAACACCTCGTTCCTTGTAGTGTTCCTGGAGTGTCTCAAGTAGCTCTGGAATGTCAGCGCCGTCCGGCAACCGCTCCGCCATCACAGGTTCAGGTATGGGGTTTGCCGACGCGAAGAGAAGTGCTTCCATCAGGCTAAGATGCAGTTGATTGACGTCACTCATAGATCAAAATACTCACTCTGCGGACCGCAGTCATTGTTGTTGGATTGACTGCAGCCCTGGGACTACAGGTCATCGGGCCGATCGGATCATGACCGGGCCAAAAACCTCCTGCTGTCGGATTTGGATTTGTCCTTCCTTGGTCATCTGGAGAGCGGCTACGAACGCCGACGCCAGCATGGAGCGGCTGATGATACCGCCTTTCAATTCCTCTGGCAGAAACTTTGACAAGTCCTGCCAATCAGGCGTGGTACCGACCATATTTTTCAGCCACTTGACGGCGTCGGACGGAGAATAAAGGTCGGAAGGTTGAATATGGAGGGTCCGGATATTAGACCGGTGGGTATGATCGCCATACGCATTTAAAAGTTCAAAAAGGTTGATGTCGTAGTTTGTCTGAGAATTATAGCCAAACCGCTCAGGTTCTCCGCGGGCAAAAAAGTCCTGGCCCAACCGATCCATTTTCATAAGCGCGGATCCAGTCTGCTGCATTGCCTCCAGCCGGCGAAGCTGGAATTGCAAAGCCGCAGCCATCTCATCACCCGACGGCTCCTCCTCCTGCGACAAATCAGGTAAGAGAAGCCGGGACTTCAAATACGCAAGCCACGCCGCCATCACGAGATAGTCGGCAGCAAGTTCCAAATTGGATTGCCGAATTTTCGCCACCCATAGCAGATACTGGTCAGCAAGTTCGACAATAGAGATCTGTGTTAGATCAACCTTTTGATCGCGTGCCAGAGAAAGCAGAACATCTATAGGCCCTTCGAATCCCTCCACATCGACGACAAGCTTTTTATCCTCGGAAACAAGGACAGCAGCCCCCCCTTCGTCCTCAAATTCGCTCACTTTCGTACTTAAGTTGTCCGTCATTGGGTTAGTCTCATTCCCTCAAAGCCCCACAGAAAATAAAATCACCCTTAGGAGATATTGTGCAGGGTCAATCACAAGCCATTTAAATAGATCCATATCAACGCCGAACTGACCGCTTAAAAAGGGCAAGACAAATAGGAACGCCAAGATAATAACAAACCCGAACCGTTCCAACCTTGCCAATTTGGCCCCAAGGGAAAGCGGAAGCAACGCCACAGCTACCCGTCCTCCATCAAGCGGAGGTACAGGTAACATATTGAAAGTAAATAGAATTAAATTCATGAATATTGAGGCATATAACACAGCCCCGGTCCACGATCGCACTCCTTCGGGAAACATAACCAATAAGTATAACAGTCCTGCCGATAAAATAGCGAGAATCAAGTTTGAAAGTGGGCCAGCGAGAGCCACGATCACCGTATCCCGCTTCTCGTTTCGAAGACGCCAGAAATTCACCGGAACCGGTTTCGCGTAGCCGAAGGCAGCGGATCCACCGGAAATAATCAACAGCAGACCAGGCAAAAGCACTGTCCCAAATGGGTCTAAATGGCGAAATGGATTAAACGTAACGCGGCCTAGATTATAAGCAGTATCATCGCCTAGCTTCCATGCCGTCCAACCATGCGCAGCCTCATGGAGTGTGATCGCGATTAAGACCGGAACGACCCAAGCCGAAATTTTGAAGAAAAGGCCGGTTTCAACCATCAGGCCAGGGCGAGCTTTTTGAGCAACTTAAAATCGGCGGAACAATCAATTTGGACCGCGTCTACGATGCTCACGGCAGCATTTCGCCAACGCCGCATGGCGTCATCGGTTAAAGGGACCGCCGCCGCCAACACATCACTCATCTCCGCCGCGTCGCCGTTGCAATGCAGGACAAGATCGCAACCGGCAGAGAGAGCTTTCTCGGTCCGTTCAGATAACGGCCCCGAGAGTGCCTTCATGGACAAATCATCTGACATCAGCAGGCCGTCAAAGCCGATATACCCCCGAATAATCTCTGAAATTACTTTTGACGAGAGGGTTGCAGGTCTGGTTTCGTCGATCGCGTCGTAAATGACGTGTGCGGTCATTCCGAACGATTGACCCGCAAGGCGTCGGAAAGTTTCGAAGTCGGTCTCCTCGAGTGCGGGCCGGGACGCCGTCACTCGCGGCAATAGCACGTGACTATCGACCAATGCCCGTCCATGGCCCGGCAGGTGTTTTATCACGGGTAAAACCCCTGCCTCCAGAAGACCGGTGCAGGCGGCACGCCCCAATACCTCTATTAGGTCAACGTCGCTGCCAAGGGCCCGGTCGCCAATAATAGGGTCAGCATGTTCTATGGGGACGTCCAGGATGGGGGTACAGTCGACAGTGAGTCCGCACGCCCGTAACTCTGACCCGATGAGGCGATGATTTGAGAAGATGGCCGCCGCGGCAGCCGCACGGCCCTGGCGTTGCGCGATCTCGACGAAGGCGCGGGCAGCGGGTGGGTGGCGCCAGTGGGGCGGCTTCAGACGCGTGACCCTGCCGCCCTCCTGATCAATGAGCACCGGGGCATCTTCCCGACCGACCACGTCCCGAAAGGATGCCGTCAGGGCCCTGACTTGATCAGGCGAAACGCAATTCCGCGCAAAAAGTATCAAGCCTAAAGGGTTATTTTTCCTAAAAAGGTCAATCTCATTCGGCGTTAATTTTGTCCCGGCGCAGCCCAGGATGGCGGCAATAGGCGTCATCTCCGGCATAATCAGCCGCCGGGAGGAACCACGAGACAACCCACCTTCGCTCTGCTGAGCGACTCACAGAGAGAGACGGCGGTTGCCCGCTCGGATATCGGTCCAGCTCTCAAGCGAAAGAAAACCCCTCTGGTTCCTAAATCCGCCCGGACAACATTTAGTTTTAGCCCGCTTAGCAGTTCGGTATTGCGGCTTTGAAGCCGTTTCCATTCGCGAGCCGCAGCTTGTTCATCTCGCACCGCGGCCAATTGAACCTGAAAACTTTGCGCAAAGGCTGCTGAGTTTCCCAATTTGGCAGGAGCTTTCGCCGAGATTGGACCTGGGTCTGGCCGCGACGTAGAAGCGCCTGCGGCAGAAGAAGGCAGCGGTGGTTTAGGTCGACGAGCAGCCTGAACTTCAGCGACCGTTGGTGGAGCCGTTGACACCGAAGGCGCTGGTGCCGGTATAACCGGCGCGGGAAGCGCCTTCTGTTCAACAGATTTAGAGGGTTGCGCCGGCGGCGTAGGTTGAAGGATATCTTCCGGCCCGACTGCGGGAGCTGTTTTGGCCGCCGCGGTCAATGACTCGGAACTCGATATGATTCCGGTTGTCTCTGATAGTGACTCGGCACCGGGTGCCGGAAGTGGTTTTTCCGGTTGTGGCAGGAGGGTCTCAGCCCGTCGTTCTGGGGGTTTCTTCTCAAGCCGGTCGTATACCAGTTTATCTCGGTTGGGAATATTGATCCCGCCGGGGGAGTCCGGACGCACCTTAATCGGCCCGCTAGGAGCCCGCACAACAGGGATTCTATCTGATGAGCCGCCTGTCAGATACTCTCCCCAAATCGCCCAGGCACCAACGACGATAAACAAGAGTACAGTAACGATTACTACGCTGCGGACCCCGCGCCGTCGTTTAGGTGCACGCCTGCGGACCGGCTCAAATTCCAGGGTATCTTTGCGCAATTCCCTCTGATCCAAATCCGGAATGTCTTCCGGAAATTCTTTTTCTTCTGCCGGAGATCGAACGGCAGAAACACTCGGTTCATCGGATCTGTCACCAGGCACCATTAACGCAACTCTTCAACCGGTTTAACGCCCATAACGTCGAGCCCGGAAGCAATCACGCTAACCAAACCTGTCACTAAAGCCATTCTTGCCAGCGTCAGCTGCTTATCCTGCTCTGTTATGAACCTCAAATTTGTATCCTCCTTAGCGCCCTTGGTCCACAAGGCGTGAAATGCACTGGAGAGGTCCTGTAAATAATAAGCAATTCTATGGGGTTCATGCGCTTCAGCCGCGCTCTCGACCACACGCGGCCAGGCCGCCATGACTTTTATTAAGGCCAATTCTGCCGAATCGCTTAAAAGACTGAGATCAGCA
>CAXFCV010000254.1:0-1972 GCA_964000975.1 uncultured Rhodospirillaceae bacterium
CCAAGTTGTATTTTACAGGGAGATAATTCCGTCGGAGAATTTTATTCCGTTGCTATTACAAACAATCATCAGCAGGCAGATACGGGCACCAAGATGATCCACCTTGGCAAAAATACCTCGTCCCGTATCATTTCTAAGGGGATCTCCGCCGGGAAGTCCCAAAGCACCTACCGAGGGCTGGTGAAAATGATGCCCAAGGCTGAAGGTGCTCGGAACTTCACTCAATGCGACTCGCTGTTGATCGGTAAGGAGTGCGGTGCGCACACCATACCGTATATTGAGAGCCGCAATCCATCTGCTAAGGTGGAACATGAGGCTACTACATCGAAAATTGCGGAGGACCAGCTGTTTTACTGCCGTCAACGAGGCATGTCGGAAGAAAATGCTATCGCACTTATCGTCAACGGATTTTGCCGCGACGTGCTTCAGGAACTGCCCATGGAGTTTGCCGTGGAGGCTCAAAAACTTGTCGGTATCAGCCTTGAAGGCAGCGTCGGCTGATAAATTCTAAGGAATAGGGATAAAATGCTCGAAATAAAAAATCTTTACGCCAGTGTTGACGGCAAGGAAATTTTGAGAGGTGTCAACCTGACCATGGGCGCCGGGGAAGTGCACGCAATTATGGGGCCGAACGGTTCTGGCAAAAGCACACTATCATATGTGCTATCCGGTCGGGACGGCTATGAGGTGACAGACGGTAGTATCACCTATAACGGTAAGGACCTCTTGGTTATGGAACCTGAGGAGCGGGCCGGTGAAGGTGTTTTTTTGGCATTCCAGTATCCTGTTGAAATTCCCGGGGTGTCGTCCATGAATTTTTTGAAGGAGTCCGTGAACTCGGTCCGTAAATATCGAGATGAGGAAGTTTTTGATGCCATGGATTTCCTCAAATTCGTGCGGGAAAAAACGAAAACGCTGAGCATCACCGACGACATGCTAAAACGCGCCGTCAATGTGGGTTTTTCAGGCGGCGAGAAAAAACGCAATGAAGTACTGCAAATGGCAGTACTAAATCCAACTTTGGCTATCCTGGATGAGACGGATAGCGGTCTTGATGTGGATGCCCTCCGGATTGTCGGGGATGGCGTCACCGCGCTGCGTTCGCCGGAGCGCTCTATGCTGGTAATCACTCACTATCAAAGGCTTTTGGACCACATCGTGCCGGACCATGTGCATGTTCTAGCCCATGGGCGTATAGTGAAATCGGGTACCAAAGACCTGGCGCTGGAGCTTGAGCAGAACGGGTATGCGGAATTCACCGAAGAGGCGGCCTAATCAGTATGACTTCGATTACTCCCACCAGCCAAGCTCTTCTTAATCGTTACGAGGCGGTAAAGAAAAATTTCGCGGGCGCCGACGTGCCTTGGCTTTCCGCAATTCGTGATGCATCTGCTGCAGCATTTCGGACACAGGGTCTTCCCACGCCTCGTGTTGAGGACTGGAAATACACAAATCTAAAAGCGCTCGATAAAATCGGTCTGGACGGTCATGCTTCGGCTGACGTCAGAGCGGAGGATTTGCCCGAACGTGCTGGTGCGGGCCCGAGGCTTGTCTTTGTGGGTGGCCGCTATCGAGGAGATTTGTCCCATTCTGGCGCGCTTACCACGGGCGTCCGGTTTAGTCATGTGGCTGGCTTATTGAAGTCGGATCAAGACCTGATTGAGGAGTGTCTTGCGGATACTGGTGATGGAACGCCCCTGCTGGCGCTTAACGGGGCTTTTCAGGAAGACGGTTATGCCCTGATTCTGGAAGAAACTGCCCTGGTGGATGGCTTGGTCGAGGTCTTGCACGTAAATGCGGGCGCTGCCGTCAGTCAGCCTCGGAATATCATTGCCGTTGGCGCCGGAGCAAGGGTTCGATTGCTTCAAACTCATATGGGGACTGGCACTACAACGCAGTTTTTTAACGGGGCCACGATGGTCAACGTTGACGAAGGGGCAAAAGTGGAGCATCTCCGTCATCAAATTCAGGC
>CAXFCV010000255.1:0-4094 GCA_964000975.1 uncultured Rhodospirillaceae bacterium
AGGCCGAGCCGCATCATGAATGAGGACCCGTTCGGGGTCCAATTCCTGCAGGCTTTGCAGACCGAGCCGGACAGAGTCCTGGCGCTCAACCCCACCAAATACCGGGGACAAAATATTGAGGTCTTCGATCGCCCGATAGTAGAGCCGCTCGTCATCCGGGTGGATCACCACGCGCACAAAATCCACTTGTTCGTGGGATAAAAAGGCCACGATCGACTGATACAAAATAGTGTGTCCACCGAGAGGGAGAAATTGCTTCGGGATCTCGCCACCAACGCGATGACCCCTGCCTGCCGAGACAATCAGCGCGACGGTTCCGATTTCTTGCACCATAATTTTTTCCAATTCGGATGGTGTTTTGTACTATGATGGCTTAAAGCCAATGTATGCACTTGCCAAGCAATTGGAGCGGCACGTTGCACACCAACCGCCTCTTAAAGCTCGCGAAGGCCAATAAATGTCTTTTACTCTTCTGCCACTTGCAGCTCTAATTTCCCTGGTTCCCGCAACGCTTGCGCCGTTTAGAAGGTCTGCCGAACGGGATAGTGTTTTTTGGCTTGCGTGGATCGTGGCAGTTACCGGAACCGCCCTTTGGGTGTTCGTACGTCAGTCATCAGGCTGGGGTACGGGCCTCTCGACAGCGCTTTGGCTCACCATATTTACCTGCTTAGTCCTCTATGGTTGCGTTTGTTTGTTAAATCAAGATGCATGGCGATTGTCACCGCTATTGCTGCCCTATTTGTTGGTTCTCGGCGTGATGGCCACGATATGGAGCCAGGTGCCAGAGAAACCTCTGGTGGGCGGGGCACCACTCGCCTGGATCGGCACGCATATTTTTGTTTCCGTAGCCACCTATGGCTTGGTGACACTAGCTGCCGTTGCGGCCTTGGCTGCCGCCGTACAGCACCGTGCCATAAGATCCAAAAAACGCAACCGTTTCTCCAGTATTCTGCCGGCGGTTTCGAGCAGCGAGCGCCTCCTAGTTCAGTTACTAACAACGAGTGAAATAGTTCTCGCCATGGGGCTCCTGACCGGCATGACGGCACTTTATTTCAAATCAGGCCAGATTATGGCTTTCGACCATAAATCGGCACTCGCGCTCTCGGTATTTGTTATCCTGGCAATCTTATTATTGCTGCATTTTAAATCTGGCGTTCGCGGAAGGGCCGCAACACAGCTCGTTTTGTTGGCCTATCTCCTATTAACCCTCGGATATCCCGGCGTGAAGTTTGTAACCGACATTATTCTTATTTAAGGCTATTACCGCCAGTTCTATATTTTTGTTGCCTCACACAGACATTTGCACAATAAATAAGCAGACTTGTCGGGAATGGACATCATGACGATCGAAATTGGTCCCATCAAATTGCAGAATCCGGTTATCCTAGCGCCCATGTCCGGCGTAAGTGACATGCCGTATCGTCGGCAGGCAAAGAAAAACGGCGCTGGTTTGGTTATTTCTGAGATGATAGCCAGCCAGGCGATGATATACGCCAATCGAAAAACCCTAAAAATGGCAACCAACTGCGCCGAGGAATTCCCCATGGCGGTTCAACTGGCCGGTTGCGAACCTGAACTCATGGCTGAAGCAGCGCGATTAAATGCTGATCGCGGGGCTGCTATTATTGATATCAATATGGGGTGTCCGGTCAAGAAAGTAACAAAGGGCCATGCAGGCTCGGCACTCATGCGGGATGAGAGACTGGCGGGCCAAATTATCGACGCCGTCGTTAAAGCTGTCAACTTACCAGTCACCCTAAAAATGCGGACCGGCTGGGATGATGACAGCCGAAATGCCCCAATTCTGGCAAAAATTGCAGAGAATGCGGGGGTTCAGATGATCACCGTTCATGGCCGGACGCGCTGCCAATTCTACAAAGGAAAAGCCGACTGGAGCTTCATCCGGAAGGTGAAACAGGCGGTAAATTTGCCGGTTATTGGCAATGGCGACGTCACCACCGTTCACGATGCAAAGACGTTGCTGAAAAGATCAGGTGCCGACGGGGTTATGATTGGCCGGGGCAGTTATGGTCGGCCCTGGTTTATGAAACAAGTAGTTCACTACCTGAAAACCGGAGAGATCCTGCAGGACCCCAATGTGGCGGCACAGTTCCAAACCGTGATCGAACATTACGAGGATCTCTTAGCTCATCACGATATTCAACGCGGAGTCCGCATAGCTCGCAAACATATCGGCTGGTACAGCAAGGGGTTGCCTGGATCTTCAGAATTCAGGGTTAGAATAAATGCCGTTGACGATGCCGGACTGGCCCGAAAAATGATCTCGGAATTTTACGAGCGGCTCACCGAGAAGCTGGCCGCCTAGAATTGTCTTGAAAAGATGCCGATGTCTCGGGAAGAAGCCGCGTCCACCTGCAGCGATATAATCCTTAACTCGCTAGAAAGCGCCGTGCTAGTTTTTGCAAAAGACGGCATCCTGTCATTTGCAAACAGCGCTGCCGAACAACTATTCGACACCAGCATCAATCAATTAAAAGGACAGGGTCTAGATAAAATACTGCCATTCGATAGTCCCGTCGCCGCTCTTATCCGTCAGGCGTTGCAAACCGGTTTCAACGTCTCTGAATATGGTATCGCACTTGAGTCACCGAGAATACCCAGACAGGTCATCAACATTCAAATTTCAACACTGCCCGAGCCTGCCGGCTCGGTCTCGGTCAATATATTCTCTCGTTCGATCGCTGATAAGATTGACCAGCAAATAACGCATCGCAATGCGGCGCGCTCGGTGACCGCCATGGCTGCGATGTTAGCGCACGAGGTAAAAAATCCGCTGTCGGGAATCCGTGGAGCGGCACAACTGTTGGAGCAAAGTGCGGAAATCGAGGACCAAAAGCTCACCCGACTGATATGCGATGAAACTGACAGGATTTGCGCGCTTGTTGATAGGATAGAGGTGTTTTCGGATCAACGGCCACTTGAGCGCGAACCAATCAATATCCATAAGGTTTTAGAACGAGTAAAGGAAGTCTCGAAAACTGGCTTTGCCCAAAATGTGAGAATCAATGAGGATTACGATCCGTCATTACCTATGGTGGATGGAAATGGGGATCAGCTGGTTCAAGTATTTCTAAATCTTGTAAAGAACGCCGCAGAGGCCGTGCCAAAAGAGGGCGGGCAAATAACCATCACTACCAGTTATCAACACGGCGTCCGACTTGCCGTTCCCGGAATGACTTCTAAAATGCAACTTCCTTTACTTATAACCGTTACCGATAATGGGGCGGGCGTGCCCGACGAACTTATGGATCATCTATTTGATGCCTTCGTTACATCTAAATTAAAAGGCACGGGCTTGGGTTTGGCTCTTGTTGCGAAAATGATAAATGACCACAGCGGAGTCATTGAATTTGAGAGCGTGCCCGGAAAAACTACGTTTCGGGTAATGCTGCCAAAAGCCGGTGAAACCTGAACGGAGCGCACATGGCTAGCGAGACAATTCTTATTGCCGATGATGATCACGCCATCAGAACAGTGTTAAACCAGGCGCTGAGCCGTGCGGGATACGAAGTACGCGCGACGGGCAATGCCGCCACAGTGTGGAAATGGGTAAGAGATGGGGAGGGTGACCTAGTCGTCATTGATGTGGTCATGCCGGATGAAAATGGCCTCGATTTATTGCCTCGTATAAAGAAAATAAGACCCGACCTCCAGGTTATTGTCATGAGCGCACAAAACACGATGATGACAGCGGTGAACGCAACGCAGCGTGGCGCGTTTGAGTATCTGCCGAAACCGTTCGATCTCACAGAACTTTTGAATATTGTTAAGCGGGCGCTGTCGAGTCACGCCAAAGAACCGTACACACCCCAAAACGACGGAGACGATCAGCTTCCGTTAATCGGCCGGTCAGCGGCGATGCAGGACGTTTACCGGACGCTCGCGCGCCTGATGAATACGGATCTTACGGTTCTGATAAACGGTGAATCTGGAACCGGAAAAGAGTTAGCTGCCAAAGCACTTCACGACTATGGCAAACGGAAGAACCAACACTTTATCGCCATTAACATGGCCGCAATTCCAAGAGAGCTAATCGAAAGTGAACTATTTGGGCATGAGAAAGGGGCTTTCAC
>CAXFCV010000256.1:0-6754 GCA_964000975.1 uncultured Rhodospirillaceae bacterium
TGTTTTTTCAATAATTTTGTGCCATAAAGTCGGATCGCTTCTTGATGATCGGAGTTCATATGCCGAAGTATACTCTCTTCGGATACGGCGAGATCTTGCCAGGCCGATTTCGGGAGAACAGCGTTCTTCTTGGAGATCCAAAGGGCGTTGGCAAAACCGCCCACATAGTGAAGTTTCTCGACGGTCAATTTATAAAATTTAAAATCACCAAACCCAGCATAAAGCTGCGCGCGAGCATGCTTTGCCAGAAACCGTCGATGCAACCGAGTGTCATTTTCTGATCTGAGATGACCAACGACGCTCACGCGAGGGCCCTGTTGCGGATTGACATATCGATCTGTCCCATCCACCAGCAGACTTACTCGAGAGTCGCGCAAAGCGTTCTGCGTGTGATGGGACAGAGTCGAAAGCAAAAACAAGGGGCTGCCGTCCCATGCCGTCGCATATGTCACGAGTGAACTGCTCGGCCAGCCAGGGGCGTATTTTTCCTTATCAGATCCATTTGTCGCCAGAACGCCCTTTCGACCAATCCGGACCAATCTGCGGGCATCGTCCGCCGCCTGTTCCCGAGCCGTCATCCATCACCCTCCCCTTTGCAAACTGCATCCAGTACCACAATGTGCCATGACCTCCACGCATTGAAGCGCCATATTTGAGATATATTTTTGACACAATTGCGGCGTGAGGTAATGTGATTTTAATTGGAGCATTTTATTACCTACTGGGGTTTTTCATGAGAGCTTCCGCAACAAATTCTATCGCCTTAGTTGACGATGATCGCAATATTCTAACATCCATCTCGATCGCTCTCGAAGCGGAGGGTTTCGCCGTTGACACATACATTGATGGCGTAGGTGCTCTAAGAGGCTTATCCCAAAGGCCCGCGGACCTAGTTGTCCTCGATATTAAGATGCCGCGCATGGACGGCATGGAGCTTCTCTCAAAGCTCAGGAAGAAAAGCGCCATGCCTGTAATATTTCTTACTTCCAAGGACGATGAGGTGGATGAAGCCCTCGGCCTTCGAATGGGCGCCGACGACTATATTAAAAAACCCTTTTCCCAGCGCCTGCTTGTTGAACGCATCCGGGCGCTTCTCCGTCGGCGAGAGTTGGACACCCAGACACGTGAAGGCAAGGTGGCAGAAGAGCCCATCTCGCGCGGTTCCCTGATGATGGACCCATCCCGCCATCAATGCACTTGGAGAGATGTGCCGTTGAATCTGACAGTCACGGAGTTTCTACTCTTGAAATCGCTCGCCTATCGACCCGGACTTGTCAAAAACAGGGATCAACTTATTGACGCCGCCTATGGAGAACATATTTATGTAGATGATCGCACCATCGATAGCCATATTAAACGGATGCGGAAAAAATTTAGGGCAGCGGATGCGGCGTTCTCCCAGATCGAGACACTTTATGGCGTTGGATACCGGTTTAACGACAGCACGGCTGAATAGGAGGCCGGACGGAAAGCGTATTGAGCGGGGATCGCAATTTAAGAGATAAGTCGAATAAGCGGGAGGGGCGGAGAGCCGATCAGCCCGTAAGAGGATCGCCTATTACCCGGCGTATTCTCGCGATAAATATCTTCGCCCTGGCTGTCCTTGTGGTTGGATTGCTCTATGAAGGCGAGTACCGCAAAGGTCTAATCAATAGCGAAATCGCCGCGCTGACGACGCAGGCAGAAATGGTCGCGGCCGCGTTGGGTGAAGCAGCGGTTGGAGGAGAGCAAAGCCAAAACCAATTCCTAAGAGCTGACGCAGCCCGCCAGATCATCAGGCGGTTGTCAGCCGCCACTCGGACAGATGCCAAACTATTTTCAATCGCAGGCAATATCCTTGCGGACTCCCGCCTGTTGGCAGGACCCGGCGGGATTGTAAAAGTGGAGGAACTGCCGCCACCTGCTGAAAAAAATAGTTTGGCTCGATCGGTACTGAACAAGTTTGACAGACTCCTCCGTCGTCTTCTGCCAAATGACCATGTTACAAAGATATCTGATACAATGACGAAAATGGTACTTAGTCCAGAGACCCGGAGGGCCATGAAAGGAAATCAGGGACATGCCGTTCGACTTACCAGCCCGGGTTTACTCAGCATCACGGCCGCCGTCCCAGTTCAGCGCTATAAGAAGGTGCTGGGAGCGTTGACGCTGACGAAAGATACCAGCAGCATCGATGACGCCGTGTTCGAAGTGCGGCTTGATATCCTAAAGGTCTTTGGGGTTGCATTACTGGTGACGGTTCTATTGTCGATCTACCTAGCCGGCAGTATTGCCCGCCCCATCCAGCATTTGGCGGCGGCGGCGGATCACGTACGTCAGGGCCTTAGTCGAAACTACAGTATCCCGGACCTTACGCGACGGACAGACGAGATCGGACATCTGAGCGCGGCCTTAAAGGATATGACCGAAGCTTTATGGGACAGGATGGATGCCATTGAACGATTTGCCGCAGACGTTTCCCATGAAATTAAAAACCCGCTCTCGTCACTCAGGAGCGCCGTGGAGACAGCCGCCCGGATCAATGACCCGGCACAGCAAAAGCAGCTGATGTCGATTATCCAGGATGATATTCAGCGTTTAGATAGGCTGATTACCGACATCTCCGAAGCGTCGCGCCTGGACTCGGAGTTGTCACGCGCGGAAATGAAGCCAGTTGACATGGCGCAGCTTTTGAGTGCGCTTAAAGACATTCACACCGCTACAACAGAGGCCGGCAATGTAGTATTCAGAATGGAATTGGCAGAGGGGCGGCCCATGATTGTCTTCGGTCTCGAGGACCGTATCGTCCAGGTTCTTAGAAATCTTATCGGGAACGCTGTGAGCTTCAGCCCCTCGGGCGGCAACGTAACATTAAAAGCCGAATCACAAGGGGACACAGTCATTGTTACCGTGGAAGACGAGGGGCCTGGTATTTCTGAGGGGTCTGAAGACAATATATTTGATCGCTTTTATCAGGAACGACCTACAGGAGAAAAATTTGGTACTCACTCTGGACTTGGCCTAAGCATTTCAAAACAAATTGTTGAAACCCATGGGGGACGAATTTTGGCGGAAAACCGAATTTCGGAACGGGGTGAAGTGCTCGGTGCCCGCTTTACCGTCCAACTACCGTTCTCCGCATAGCGCCGTGGCGAAACCCGATCCTTCAAGTCAGCTTCAGGTCCATGGCACCGCCCTCATGCTTGGAGGCCACGGGGTATTGCTGCGCGGACCGTCCGGCGCCGGAAAATCAGACCTCGCCCTCAGGCTTATAGACTGTGGCGCGATTTTAGTAGCCGATGACCGGGTCAATTTAACTCGCGCCGAAGGCAGCATTCTCATGTCCTCCCCCGCGAACCTCAAGGGGAAGCTGGAGATTCGGGGCCTGGGCATCGTACAGTTAGTCTGTGCTCCATCTGCCTCGCTCACGCTGGTATGTGATCTAGTTCCTGCCGATCAGATTGACCGGTTTCCCAACGTCCTCACGGAAACCGTCTTAGATCAACCAGTCCCCGCCATTGAGATCGACAGCAAGACACAATCGGCTGCCGCAAAGGTCCGATACGCCTTGAAAGTTGCACGAGGTGAGATAGGGTTGACCACGTGAGCACCGATTCAAAATCTGAACTGACAACGGTTCTTGTGACAGGTATGTCCGGGGCGGGCAAAACATCCGCCCTCAAAGCGTTTGAAGATTTGCAATTCGAAGCCATCGATAACGTGCCATTATCTCTATTGGAAACTTTGGCTGCCGGGCGACGACGATCCGAAATGAGCGGCCAGCCCCGGCCGCTCGCGGTCGGCGTAGATATTCGAACTCGGGATTTTGATGTGGACACCGTCCTCGCACACTACGCCGCTCTGATGGACGTCGGGAATGGTCCAGCGACTATTCTTTTTCTAGATTGTAACAACGAGGAATTGCGGCAGCGTTATGAGGTTACACGTCATCGACACCCGCTCGCTCAGGACAGGCCCGTCGTGGATGGCATCGTCCATGAGCGACGCCTGTTAACAAATTTACGTGATGAAGCGGACCTTGTGATCGATACCACGGGCATGGCGCCAGGCGGATTAAAGGGCATACTGCAAGGCCAGTTTGGGGACGGCGCAGCGGAGTCGCTGACCATCTTTCTAACCTCTTTCTCTTATCGGCGGGGCGTGCCCCGGGCAGCCGATCTAGTTTTTGATGTTCGGTTTCTAGCAAATCCACATTACGAAACAAATTTGAGGGAACTCACTGGCCTGGATGATCGTGTGGGCGCCTTCATTGAGGCAGACCATGTATTTTCGGATTTCTTTGATCACCTAACCGCGCTTTTGGTTCCTCTACTGCCGCGCTATCTGGCGGAGGGAAAAAGCTATCTTACCCTTGCCGTCGGATGCACAGGCGGTAAACACCGGTCGGTGTTTACCGTGCGAAAACTTGCAAATTGGTTTGAAAATCGCGGCCAGAACGTCCAAGTTCTACATCGAGAGTTACCGAATTGAGGATGGAACATTTGCTCGATCTTTCATTTCGCCGCCTTGAGAGAAGATGATGATTGGTTTGGTTTTGGTGACCCATGGCGGTCTAGCGGTCGAGCTCATCAGGGCCATGGAACATGTAGTCGGACCCCAAGAGAACACAACTGCAGTCTGCATTGGGCCAGACGACGATATGGGGCGCCGGCGCGCAGACATCCAAAAAGCCGTGAGCAGCGTCGAAACCGGTGAGGGTGTCATTATTTTGACCGATATGTTTGGTGGCACTCCCTCCAACTTGGCTATTTCGATCATTGAAGCAAATTTCATTGAAGTCATTGCTGGGGTGAATTTGCCCATGCTGATTAAATTAGCCAGTATTCGAAGTACGTTGGACCTGCAGAGCGCGATTGCAAAGGCCCAGGAGGCGGGCCGAAAATACATCAACGTAGCTTCGCAGCTCCTGAACGAAAATAGAAACTGATCTGATACCGTCCATGCCCGAAGCAGATCTGCTCATTAAAAATCAGCGCGGTTTACACGCCCGTGCGGCATCGAAATTCGTCAAACTCGCCGCGGAATTTAACGCAGATATTTCTGTTTCCAAGGATGGTCAAACAGTCTCCGGTCTCTCCATCATGGGGCTAATGATGCTTGCTGCAGCATCGGGCGACACCGTGACCCTGATAACAGAAGGCCCTCAAGCGGCGGCAGCTTTCGACGCCCTGAAAACGCTGGTAGACGATAAATTTCAAGAAACCTAGATCCACTCATCAGCCAAATCTGACTTGGGTCAAACTTTGATGGGTCATACTACTTGATTTAAACCTGGGGAATTTGCAAATTTTTAGAAGGGCCTTGCCGACGGTGCCCCAAGCGTAATCTGGGCAAGTTCCGTGGACTTTTTTGACAATCGAGATAGATCACGGTAGTAACGGGGTTTGATCATCCTGGCCAAAAAGGAGGCCCGTCACACTAATCGGGCCCCGGGCTGAGAAAAAGGACTTAAACAAAAATGGACGGACAAGTAGACTTTAAAGTCGCAGACATTAGCCTCGCCGATTGGGGCCGCAAGGAAATCGCAATAGCGGAAACGGAAATGCCCGGTCTCATGGCGCTGCGCGAGGAATATGGTAGCAGCAAGCCGCTAAAAGGCGCCCGCATCGCTGGTTGTCTTCACATGACTATCCAAACAGCAGTGCTGATTGAGACACTGATAGAGCTTGGCGCCGACGTGCGCTGGAGTTCCTGCAATATTTTTTCGACACAAGACCACGCGGCCGCTGCCATCGCGGAGATCGGCGTGCCGGTTTTTGCCTGGAAAGGGGAATCGGATGAGGAATTCTGGTGGTGTATCGATAAAACCATCGAGGGTCCCGACGGCTGGACCCCAAACATGATTCTGGATGACGGCGGCGACCTCACCCAGGTGATGCATGAAAAGACACCGGAGCTCCTAAAAGACGTCAAGGGTCTGTCGGAAGAGACCACGACCGGTGTTCATCGGCTCTATGAAATGGAAAAAGCCGGCACCTTGATGGTACCGGCCATCAACGTGAACGACTCAGTTACAAAATCCAAATTCGATAACCTTTATGGCTGCCGCGAAAGTCTGGTGGATGGCATCAAACGGGCTACTGACGTTATGCTCGCCGGCAAAGTGGCCGTCGTCGCGGGATATGGTGACGTGGGCAAAGGCTCCGCTGCATCACTCCGTGGCCAAGGGGCTCGGGTTCTTGTCACAGAAATCGATCCAATCTGTGCGCTCCAGGCTTCCATGGAGGGCTATGAAGTGGTCACCATGGACCAGGCGGCCCCCATCGGGGATGTTTTTGTAACCACAACGGGCAACATTGATGTCATCACCCAGGACCATATGCGCAAGATGAAGGATCGAGCGATTGTATCCAACATCGGTCACTTCGACTCCGAAATTCAGGTCGAGGCCCTGCGCAACTACAAATGGCACAATGTTAAGCCCCAGGTAGATGAGGTGGAGTTTCCGGATGGCAAGCGGATCATTCTGTTGGCGGAAGGTCGGTTGGTAAACCTTGGCTGTGCGACAGGTCACCCAAGTTTCGTCATGAGTGCATCTTTCGCCAATCAGGTGCTCGCTCAAATTGAGCTTTGGGAAAACGCTAGCCGCTATGAAAACAAGGTTTATGTCCTGCCCAAAGATCTTGATGAGAAAGTAGCCCGGTTGCATCTTGGCAGATTGGGCGTTCAGCTCACCGAACTGACCCAAGAGCAAGCCGACTATATCAGTGTCGCCCAAGATGGTCCTTACAAGCCAGAGCACTACCGCTACTAA
>CAXFCV010000257.1:0-7602 GCA_964000975.1 uncultured Rhodospirillaceae bacterium
CCATTGGGAGAGACACGACTGGATTTTTTTGTATTACGGGGACATGATCGGGATCGAAAGCAAGAGGAGGAGCGCCATGGGCAGTCCAGCAAAAGACTTTGAAATCGTCGAGGCATCCATTAATGACCTGCACGCCGCAGTCAAAACCGGCAGTGTAACAGTCACCCAAGTGGTGGAGGGCTATATCGCACGTGCAAAGGCCTTCAACGGCGTGTCCAGCATGCTGGTCACCGAAGACGGCGCTAGTGTACCGGCGGCCACGGGTATCACCCGGGCAGAACAGGAGCTCACCTTTCCGACGGAGACGATCTCGGTCTCGGATGTTCTTCCGGACATCACCAACTACAACGGCCCACCCCTTGAATTTGGGCGCATGGAAGAAACAGCATCAAAATCCGGGGCGCATCAGCAATTCGGAATGATTGCCGGCATTCCTAATGCGGGACAAGTCAACGCATTGTCAACTATCAATATCCGAGGTGAACGTTCCGTCACATGCTGGGGGGATTATGATCGGCACCCGGATGATGGCCCTCTGCCCCCCGGCGCACCGCCCGTCTGCGAGCTATTCCGCCGACAGCCGGATGCCCTAGAACGCGCCCGGGAATTGGACGCAGAGTACGGCACGGATCCTGATCTCGAGACACTCCCCATGTATGGCGTCGCCTTCTCCTTCAAGGATCCATTCGACACCCGTGACATGCGCTCCACAGGCGGTGCTGATGCGGACTACGACATCGATTTTCCAGCCCGAGATCACATCCTGGTCGACCAGCTGCGCCGGAAAGGTGCGATCATTTACGCAAAGGCAGTAAACACTGAATATAACGGGCGCGCTGGCAATCCTGGCGGGCGTCACGCGCCGGACAAGATTCTGCCTTCGACTCTTGGGTACCAGAGGGCAACTTGGGGTGGAAATCCATCGAACCCTTATGACACCACGCGCGCAGCCTCACTGGGTTCGAGCTCTGGCTCCGCCCTATCGGTTAGCACGAACCTGGTGATGGCAAGCCTTGGGGAGGAAACCCGCGCCTCTTGTCGAGGCCCATCCAATCACAATGCGGTTTCGCTAATCCTTCCCCACAAGTCCATGCTGGGCTTTGACGGTGGTGCCATCGGAGCAGATATCTACTGTGACCGCTCGGGCATTCACGGAAAAACGCTAGCCGACTGTGCGCTAATCCTTGATGCGCTCAAAGACGCGGACAACGGCTACTACGATCCGCGGGACCCCTACACCACAGTGCCCCGCTCCAGCGTGCTCAGCACACCCTATTCGTGTCATATATCTCCGGATGGTGATGCCGGGAGCCTCGGCGATATCCGGCTCGGCGTGATTCGGGAGTCTTTCGTCTATCCACCTGGATCCCTCACGGAGAAACCAATCGTGGACGCTGCCGTCACGGAAATTAAGGATCTGATAGGCCGACATCTGGGCGCGACCTTGGTGGAGTCTGGTGACCCCTTATGGATACCAGATCCTAATATCGAACAAATGGCCCCAGACTTTCGCCGTTCCTTACGCGCTCTGCTACCAGTATTCATGCCTGACATACTGTTCCGCCTCAAAGCAGACGGAACTCCCCTATTTGACGACTTCGCAGCAACCATAAAACCGACGGAATTCGCGCCAGGCATGGTTTTCGGAGAAGGTACTATGGATCCCATCGACTATTGTCTTGCGCTATCGGAAGGTAAGATCGATGGCCCTGCGAATCTCGACATAGCCACTATTCAGCAACAAGAACTTGCGACGACTTTCCGCTTCCATATAAGCCAATACCTTCTAAGACGGGCTGAGGACTGGAAAGCGGCGGGTTTCGAAGAGACCCTAGACAATTGGGCCCAACTCAATGCGCGATCCAAGTTCTGGGGCGATGACCAGCGTGCCGCCTTTAAGAACTGGGAGGAGACCGCCGACCCTCGCAATCCCCTGGACGGTCGCCAGGGTATCAATGAACGCATCATGCTTCGGGAACTTCTGCGAAGGGTCGATATGATGGTATTGCTGGAGAATAATCTGGACGGCTTCGTGCGCCTCCACACTCCCTGGCCGCCTGGCATCATCGGCAGACCTTACCAATATGACATACCCAATAATCTTAGACCCGAGAGCCTTTATGGCCCAAACGCAGGATTGACCGAGATGCTGGTTCCCGCAGGGTACGTCAGAGAAGTATATGATCCTGTCTTTGCGCTCAACGAAGATGACACGAAATATGTATCTCGGGCTTCGACAACTCGGACGGAAATTCCTAAACCCGGCCTGCCCTTTTCCTTAGTGTTCCGCTCAGAACCGGGAACAGAGGATACGCTTCTACGGATTGCGTCTACCTATCAGGCCGCCTCCCAACGACGGATTGCACCACCCAGCTTTGGCCCCCTTGACTAAGTTCATTGGACTTTAATAACTACCGCCGAGATATTTAAACCATCACATTTGAACGATATGCGGCAAATTGTTTGAAATAAAAAGGGAGATGCCCCATGGGTGAATTCGGCTTGAGCCAGCCGGTTCGGCGAACGGAAGATCCGGTTTTTCTAACCGGTCGCGGCCGATTTGTGGACGACATTAAATTGGAGGGCACGCTGCAAGCCCATGTCCTGCGTTCGCCTCATGCCCATGCGGTCATTAACAACATTGATACATCGCGTGCCCTCGAAGTCCCCGGCTTGCACCTGATTCTGACTGGGGCGGACTATGAAGCGGCGGGGCTTGGCGCCATGCCCTATATGAACCCACCTTCGCCAGGTTGGGATCCGAAGACCATTTACATACCTACACAATTAGGCTTGGCCACCGACGTGGCAAGGTATGTCGGCGATGGCATCGCATTTATCGTAGCAGAAACCGTGACCGCGGCTCAGGATGCCGCAGAGCTTATTAACGTCGCCTATGATTCTCGTTTGGCAGTAACAGAAACGTCCAGCGCCTCTGATCAAATGAGTGCCACGGTTTGGCCAGAGCGACCGGATAACATCGCCTTCACCTATACCGCCGGTGACAAGGAAGCCACAGACGTGGCCTTCGACGTAGCAGATCATATCGTTACCCGAAATATTCGTATTAATCGGGTCGCTGCCAATTCCATGGAAGCGCGTGCGATTCTTGCGTCTTATGACCCAATATCTGATTTTTACACAATCTATCTTAGCGCTCAAAGCGCGTTCGGTATGCGTCGCATGCTCGCCAATGTCATTTTCAGTGAGGATGAAGACAAATTCCGAGTCATTACTAATGATGTTGGCGGTGCTTTTGGGATGAAAAACTCCTTTTATCCAGAATACGCCCTGGCGGTCTGGGCATCAAAGCAATTGGGACGACCCGTCAAATGGATTGAGGATCGGACACAGGCCATTCTCACCGATCATCACGGACGCGACAATGTAACAGAGGCGTCACTCGCGCTGAGCGACGACGGTGAATTCCTCGGGATTCGTGTGAAAACAACGGCTAATTTAGGAGCCTATTTATCAACACTCGCGGCAGGCCCCCCCACGATCCACTTGGGCGGTCTCGCGGGCGTCTACACAACGCCCGCTGCCCACGTAGAAGTCACGGGCGTGTTTACGCATACTTGCTCGACCGCTGCCTACCGGGGTGCCGGGCGGCCGGAGGTCGCATTTGTCATCGAGACCACAGTGGACGCGGCGGCGCGGGAGTTGGGCATGAGCCCAGTGGAAATCCGGCGGAAGAACTTTATTCCACCGACTTCTATCCCCTATCAAACGCCGCTTTTTTTCAACTACGACTCCGGTCGGTTTGATGATACCTTCATGATGACGGTGGAAGCCGCCGACCTGGGCGGCTTCCATGCACGCAAAGCGACAACCGAAGCGGCGGGAAAATTACGGGGTCTCGGCATCAGTTACACCATCGAACGCGCTGCGCCCGCCGGATTTGAATTTAATGAAATGCAATTTTCCGCCGATGGCTCACTTACCATCTTTGCCGGCACCACCAACCACGGGCAAGGGCATCACACCCTGTACACCCAAGTGGCGTGCGAATATCTGGGGCTATCACCCGATGATATTAATGTAATCGAGGGCGATACAGGCGAAGTCAAAAATGGGTTCGGCACCGGCGGCTCTAGGGTGTCCGCCCTCGGCAGTTCAGCGGCTTATCAGGCGGCGGGCGTGCTAATAGAAAAGGCCAAAGTTCTTGCATCCCATCTTCTGGAGTCGGCAGAATCTGATCTGGAATTTGCAGACGGTGTGTTTACCATCGCCGGCACGGACCGTACCATTTCACTGAAACAAGTGGCGGCGGCGAGTTTTGATCCCAGCCAGTGTCCAGATGGGTTCAAACCTGGCCTTGGCGGAGAGGCGGAATATCAGGCCGAAGTCGCTAATTATCCTAACGGCTGTCATATCTCCGAAGTTGAAGTGGATCCGGAGACGGGCAAAATCAATGTAGTAAGATACACCGTTGTGGACGACGTGGGGTTGGTTGTGAACCCTCTTCTCCTGGATGGGCAGATCCATGGCGGGGTCGCCCAAGGCCTGGGGCAGATTTTGTTCGAGGACATTGCCTATGATCCGGCAAGCGGTCAAATGCTCTCCGGCTCCTTTATGGACTACGCAATGCCTCGGGGAGATAACATTCCGGCCATCTATGTTGAAGCCAACTGCGTGCCTACCAGCACAAACCCCCTCGGTATCAAAGGCGCGGGTGAAGCTGGCACCATCGGGGCTATGCCCTGTGTGATGAATGCGGCAGTCGATGCGCTCTCCTCGCTCGGCATTAACCAGCTTGACATGCCCCTCACACCGGTCCGAGTGTGGCAGGCGATCCAAGCTGCGTCTTAAAAAAATACCAGCGCTCTGGATTCGACACTCTCCCGAGGCCGCGCATCGGGTGAAGACGTGGGGTCATCAAATGCGGTGTGAGCTGTAAAACGCACGCCAACACTCCCGTCCGTGTCATAGACCTTGAAGATATAGGTTTCCTCCGGCGTCATCTCAGGCAAGTAATAAAACATATGATTTGGATCGAAGGAAATATGATAGGTCTCCGCTGTCCGATAGGAGTAACGCCGCTGCAAAGGCACAAAGTTTGAGTTCGGAATGGTGCGCCCATCGGCCAGCGCAAAGGGCTCCGTCAGCACGGTCTGGTTGATGGGGCGCCAGGTCTGAACAATGGCAAAGCGCTGTCTGAGCAGGACCTCCGCCCGTTTGTCACCCATGATGTCTCTCACCCGCTGGCGGGCAGAGCGGTCCGTGTAGTCATTGTGGACCGCCTTGACCGGTTCCCGCGTTCCTTTAGACTCGTTGATTTCATCATTTAGGGTGCGGAAGGTATGGTCGAAGACCACCACATCGCGCGCACCCATGGCCAATTTAACGATGGTGGCAACCTCCGGATTGTAGACGCGTTCAACTTCATCCTTATCGTAAAAATCAGTCACATTAGAGGGAATGCGCGTCATTTCGAAGCCGTGGGTGGCAAGGTCAAATTGGCCGGTGATAGGCCGTGCGTTATAGATTTTACACCGATGAGACTCGTAGAGTGGCGGAATTGCTTTGTGCTCCTCTTCCGGCCAATCTACATAAATGACGGGCGGAGTACCGGTATCAACGACATAATTAAGATCTGCCTCAACATACGCCAAAGCTACTGAGTTTCCTGCCGGTCGGATCATCGGCTTGCCCTCCCCAAATTTTTGTTGTCCGGGAGCTTAACATAACTTGGACAACACCGACACCGGGGAGGCCTGGTTTTGGCCAAAGCCAAGACAAGCACAACCTAGGATCGGCTCTCTAGATAATTTGCGCCATCGTTAGTAATCTTAGTCGCTATATGACCCGCCTTTCGGTATCATTATTGCAGCGCTCACAAGGAGGCTTACCCCATGCAGCTACCCTCTAAGATCGTCGATATCACCATGCCGCTCGACAACGAGACGGTTGTTGACCCGGACATCATGCGTCCGCAGATTAAATACGTGTACCATCAAGAAAATGCCGAGACGATGGCAAACTTTTTTGATGGGATGAAACCAGAGGACCTGCCGGATGGGCAAGCTTGGGCATGGGAAATCATTACCCTCACCACCCACAACGGCACCCATATGGATGCGCCCTGGCATTACCATTCCCATGACAAAGACGGCAACCGCATGCAAACCATCGATGAGTTGCCCCTGGATTGGTTCTTTCGACCAGGCATAAAATTGGATTTTCGGAACAAACCGGACGGCTACGTAATTGAACCCCACGACATACTAGAGGAGCTTGACCGGATCGAATACAACCTTCAACCGCTAGATATCGTGCTCTTTAATACCAAAGCGAGTGAATACTATGGTAAGGACGGGTATTTAGAGCACGGCATCGGAATAGGCAAGGACGCAACCTTGTTCCTCACCCGCGACAATGGCATTCGGGTTACCGGGATCGACGCTTGGGGATGGGATACCCCCTTTTCCCTGGCCAAGGAACAATATGCAAAAGACGGCGATGCAATGAAAATTTGGCAGGGACATTGGGCCGGTATTGAGCAGCCTTATTGTCACATGGAAAAACTTTTGAACCTTGAGCAACTGCCAGCCCACGGGTTCATGGTATCGTGTTTCCCGTGGAAAATTAAAGACGCTTCCGGAAGCTTCGTTCGCGCCGTCGCAATGTTTGATTGACACATCAGCCAACGATTAACGGTCAAGGTATCGGTTAAGAACCGAGTTCATCATCATCACGGGTGCCACCCCGACCAAAATTATGGTCAAAGCAGGTAGGGCCGCTTCTTCGAGAAGCTCATCTTTGGCAAACTGATAAACATAAGTCGCCAAGGTCTCATAATTGAATGGCCGTAGCAGGAGTGTCATGGGCAGTTCCTTCATGACATCCACGAAAACCAGGAGACCACCCGCCACCAAAGACGAACGCACCAGGGGCAGAACAACCTTCCACAGGCTGGCCCCAAACCCATGGCCCAGGGTTCGGCTGACATCCATCATGTGCGGCGGCAACCGGCCCAGTCCTGTGGTAACAGCGCCATAGCCGATGGCCTGAAACCGGATAACACAGGCCAGTATCACAAGGCCAATCCCCCCAGCAAATATCCCCTGATAAGAAATGCCAAATAAGGATTCAAGCAAACCGCCAATGCCCTCGTCCAGCGCGCCCGCAGCAGTCACGACACCGATTGCCAAGATCGTGCCTGGAAACGCATATCCGATGGACGAAATAGCAGTCAATCTCCGCAAGGTGGCACCGCCCTGATAGGTCGCGACCACACCCATAAAAGCAGCAGCAGCCATTACGCAAAAGGCGACACTGCTGGCGAGCAGGATGGAGTTTAGCGCCGCTGTCAACACTGCTTCATCGACGGAGAGCGAATATCCGCGCACGACAAATCCGGTAAGAATGATTAGCGGCAATAGAAATCCGATGACAATGGGCGTTAAACAAACGAACCAACAGACGGGGACCTGCCAGGCCGCAGCCGATTGGCGCGGGAACGGTGTTGCCCGACGTGTCGAATCGTTGAACCGGCGCCGGGCGCGCGCAATGGACTCGAAAATCAACAAGGCAACGATGAAAAGAAAAGCAACGGAGGCGATTTGCGAGGCCGCCGTCAAACTATTCATGCCGAGCCAG
>CAXFCV010000258.1:0-1899 GCA_964000975.1 uncultured Rhodospirillaceae bacterium
AGCATGATCGCTCTCATAGATCAAAGGCAAGCAAAGCTAAAATTGGCTGAATTGGAGGCCCGGCGGATGGAATTAGATGCCCAAAAAATTACTTTGCAGTCACAGATAAACCTCGTCGTGAGGCAAATAGACCATCGGACCAAGGTACAGTCTCACAACGTTGATTCCAGTGCGTCAGAGGCTCGCGCGGCCGAGACTCAGGTCCGGCTAAAAAGATCCGAACTCAAACGCCTCCGCCCACTGGAACGACGTAAAATTGCTTCGTCAAAAGATTTGGAAAAGGCCGAGATTGAACTTCAAAGTGCCAAGAGCCATCAGGTCTCGGCGATTTCTCAGCTCGAGGCCACCAAAGCACGTTTGCTGGAGATCGAGGCCGACCGAGGCCAAGTTGCTGTCCTGCAGCGCAAAAGCGACGAAATTGATGCGAAACGCCTAACTCTTCAAACTTTAATCGACCGGCAGTATCTTGATATCGAAGACCGGAAAGTGAAGAGCCCAATTAATGGCGTTGTTGATAAAGTTTTCATCGATCAGGGGGAGTTTGTTCGCCAAGGTCAGCGCATTGCTCTGATTCATGACCCAAAAAATGTTTGGGTCGAGACCAACGTGCGGGAAACGGAATTGCGTCATGTGATTGTTGGCGCCCCAGTAAACATCACTGTTGACGCGTACCCAAATGAGCCCTTCTTAGGCAAGGTTTTGCGCGTGGGCAGTTCGGCAACCAGTCAATTTGCGCTGCTTCCTAATCCAAATCCCAGTGGAAATTTTACAAAAATTTCTCAGAGAGTGCCCGTCAAGATCAGCATTGACGCGGTGAAGGGCAAACCTCTCCGCCCAGGCATGATGGTGGAGGTGGAAATTGTCATCCCAGAGCCAAAGCGCTGACACCTGGAATATTTCGGTAGCTCGGCGGGTTTTCACGACCGCCACGGTTGCCATCGGATCCGTCGCAACGATATTAACGGCCACGATCATGAACGTGGCCGTGCCGGATGTCATGGGTGCATTTGGCATCGGCCAAGACAAAGCTCAATGGGTCTCGACGGCATTTCTGGCAGCCACCACATGCGCCATGCTCGCGACCGATTGGTCGGTGCGCCGGTTTGGTGCGCGAACCACATACATCGGTGCCATGTTATTTTTTATCCTGGGATCGCTTATCAGTGGTACGGCAGTGACATTCGACATGCTGGTCTTCGGGCGGATCATGCAAGGAGTTTCCGGCGGACTTGCGCAACCTCTGGCCATGATGACAATGTTTCAGATCTATCCGCCCGATGAACGGGGCAAAGCCATGGGAATTTTTGGTCTAGTAATCATTTTGGCGCCCGCGGTAGGTCCATATTTTGGGGGCTTAACAGTAGACGCCTTTGGCTGGCGCCAGATATTTTTTCTACCTATCCCCGTCGCCGTTCTATCGTTGCTATTAGCTTCAGTTTTCTTAAAACCCAAGAATAAAACCGAGCAAGCCCCGTCATTTGATTGGGCAGGATTTGGCTTGTTGGTTATTTTTATACTCAGTCTTTTAATCGCCCTTACTAATGGTGCTGCCGAAGGCTGGTTGTCCACTCAGATTATTCTCCTCTTAGTTACGTCAGGATTCGCTTTTTTGGGTTTTGTGTATTGGCAGCTAAATACCGCGCACCCCCTTCTTAATGTGAAAATATTCGCAAATACAAGATTTACCGCAGCAGCAATTGTCTCCTTCGTTTACGGCGTAGCGATTTTTGGATCAATTTACCTTGTGCCATTGTTTGTTCAAATCATTCAAGGTTATACAGCTACGCGCTCCGGTCTCCTCCAATTCCCTGCGGGTATAGCGATGTTTATCCTTATTCCAATAGTGGGGCGTTTGACGGATCGCGGAGGGGAAATATGGCTGACAGTGCTTGGTTTGAT
>CAXFCV010000259.1:0-11229 GCA_964000975.1 uncultured Rhodospirillaceae bacterium
CCCAGGGACGCAGCCGCCGCTGCTTCCTGGTCAAAATTATCGAACATGGACCGCCAGTTTGGCCCCAGTTCAGCTGCCATACGACGCTTTACAAAATTCCATCCCATTGGAGGTGCATTGGATTGGAGTTCGGCAAGTTGCACTGCATATTCATTGGGAAGCGCATTTGGAATGGTTGAAAGAATCTGAGCCACCTTCATAAGCGGACCCTTGAGGCCCCCCAGCGCAGCCTTGAGATCCTCTGCATGTTCCAAGCGATCAATTTTTAGGCCCAGGTATCGCTCCCCTGCGAGCTTTGCCGCCAGTCCGCTCACGGCACGGCCAACTTTCGCGTAGCGCCGTGCTCGGGAACCTATGCTGCTGTCATCTGCCATGACACATCCTAGAGCGTTTTTTCAAGTTTATCGATGAAGCCAGAGACAATCCCTAACCCCCTCTGCCAGAAAGCCGGATCGGACGCGTCCAGGCCAAAAGGTGCAAGCAATTCTTGATGACGGAGAGTTCCCCCTGCCCTGAGCATGTCCAAATACTTTTTTTGGAATTGCGGATGTCCGCGGGAAAACAATTCATACAGTGAATTTACCAGACAGTCTCCAAACGCATAGGCATAGACGTAGAACGGGGCATGGATGAAGTGCGGGATATAAGCCCAGAAGTGCCGATATTCGTCGTCATAGCGGAAGGCTGGCCCTAGACTCTCAGTCTGGACCTCCATCCAAATCTTCCCCAGCCGGTCAGCGCTCAGCTCGCCGTGCCGGCGCTCCTCATGCACCCGCTCTTCAAATTGATAAAAAGCGATTTGACGAACAACGGTATTGAGCATGTCCTCCACCTTAGAAGCCAGCATCACCCGCCGCGCAGGGGCGTCTTGCGCGCTTTCTAACATGGATTGAAAGGTCAGCATCTCACCAAAAACGGAGGCAGTTTCCGCCAGGGTTAGTGGTGTATTGGCGAGCAAATGTCCCTGGGGAGCCGCCAGCACCTGATGAATACCATGGCCCAGCTCGTGTGCAAGGGTCATCACATCCCGGGACTTTCCGTGATAATTCATCAAAATATAAGGATGGGCGTTGGGCACGGTTGGGTGCGAAAATGCGCCCGAGTTTTTGCCGTTCCGCGGCGCTGCGTCGATCCAGGCCTTATCGAAAAATTGACCGGCGATCTGTCCAAATGTCGGCTCAAACGCCGCATAAGATCCAAGGACAGTATCACGCGCCCTAGACCACTCTATCCGGGTATTGTCGGCTTCCGGCAATGGCGCATTTCGATCCCAATAATTCAGCACGTCCTTTCCCATCCACTCCGCCTTCAGTTGGTAATAGCGGTGTGACAGGTCGGGATAAGCGGAGCGGACTGCGTTCGAGAGCGCATCCACCATATCGTCTTCGACCTGATTGCCGAGGTTCCGGCCAGACACGGGCCGGGGAAGTGTGCGCCACGTGTCTTCAATTTCTTTATCCTTCGCAAGGGTATTGGTGACGAGCGCAAAGAGCTTAATATTTTCCTCCAGCCCCTTGGCGAAAGCCTTTGAGGCCGCTTTCCGATTGGCTTCCTTGGCATCGGACATCCGGGTCATGATCTCGCTATTGGTCAGCTCTCTGCCATGGAGTTTAAAACGAAGGCCAGCCATGGTTTCATCAAAGAGCCGAGACCATGCACTTCGGCCGGTGACGGATTTTTCATGTAGCAATCTCTCAACATCATCAGAGAGTTGGTATGGCTTGTTCACTCGGACAGCGGTCAGCCAAGGTTTATACCGCTGTACTGTGGGGGACGACATAAACGCCTCAACCTCATTTTCCTCGAGGCGGTTAATCTCAAGTTCAAAAAATAGTGTTTTAGCCGACAAAGTCGTCGCCCGTTCACTAATGTTCTGATAAAAGGCGGTCACAGTTGGGTCTTCTGAATTAGCGGAAAAAAGAAGTTGGGCGAAGCTCATGATACGAGACAGACACTCGTTGAGATTTTCAAAACTCTGAATGGCATCGCCAAATTCGCCAGGATCAAGTTTGGCAAGCTTTCCTTTATAGCTCAGTGAAAATTGATCCGACTCTCCCCTAACTTTCTCCAGATCACGCTCCAGTTCGGAAGAATCGGTGCTAGGATACAGGTCTGATAAATCCCATATCGGTAAATCGTTTCCAGGTTCCGAGCCAATGGCGTTGGTTTGATTATTCATTTTTCTCTCCAGTCGACCTGACCAGCAATCAGATGCTAGACTATGTCGTTGGGTAGGGTAAAACTAAGTATATATGCCAAACAACAAACAGCTTCAATTAACGGAGGCGTGAGAGTTTTATGGAAACTTGGCCAAATCTGATTGAAATGTTTTTCGCTCAAGCTGAAAAACTCGCGGACCGACCATTTCTGTGGGCAAAAGAAAACGGCAACTACGTCTCACAAAGCTGGGGGGATGTAGCGGATAACGTATTAGCTATCTCAAAAGGCCTTAAGGCTCTCGGAATTGAGAAAGGTGATAGAGTAGTGCTCTGTTCGGAGAATAGACCGGAATGGCCAATTGCACATCTCTCCATTATGGCAGCAGGAGCCATCACGGTTCCGGTCTACACGACTAATACGGTAAATGATCATCTATATATACTCACCAATAGTGGCGCAAAGGCTGTCATTGTATCTACCAACAATTTAGCTGATCGAATAATACCAGCAGCGCATCAGACTGACAGCATCTCCTTTGTGATAACGATAGAAGAATTGGACAATAATCAGACTTCCGGTTTGGATATCAAGACTTGGCATTCGATTGTCAGTGCGGGTAACGCCGTGGAGGGCGGAATTAAGGATGCTGTGGATACACCGACCAAAGATGATACTGCGGTAATAATTTATACGTCTGGCACTGGTGGTGCTCCCAAAGGCGTGATGCTTCCGCACAGGGCCATACTTCATAACTGCAGGGGAGCGGCAGACGTGTTGAAGGATTTGGGCATTGAAAACAACATATTTCTATCATTCCTCCCTTTGTCCCACTCATACGAATACACCGCAGGGCAATTTTTTCCAATTTCAATCGGTGCACAAATTTACTACGCGGAAGGTATCGAGCACCTGGCATCTAATATGGCTGAAGCTCGTCCCACCCTAATGACAGCAGTTCCCCGTCTTTATGAGAGCATGCACAGTCGCATTATACGTGGCGTTGAAAAATCAGGAGGTATTAAAGCAACCCTTTTTGCCACAGCCGTGCGGCTCGGGCAGAAAAAACTCACTAACCCTGGCAGCCTCTCGATTGGGGAGCGAATCTCTGATTCTTTCGTCGAAAAACTCGTTAGAAACAAGGTCCGCGCAAACTTTGGTGGGCGGCTCAAGGCCCTTGTGTCTGGTGGTGCCCCTCTTAATCCGGATATCGGAAATTTCTTTTCGGCTCTGGGACTTCGTTTGCTGCAGGGGTATGGTCAAACAGAATCTGCACCAGTTATTAGCTGTAACCGGCCGGGCGAGATTAAGCTCGACACAGTTGGTCAGCCACTTTTGGATACGGAGGTAAAAATTGCGAAAGATGGCGAAATTTTGGTCAAAGGCGAGCTCGTCATGACCGGTTATTGGCAAAATGAAGAGGCAACGCGTGAAGCGCTAAGAGACGGTTGGCTTCATACAGGTGACGTGGGACATTTAGACGAACAGGGTCGAATTCTTATCACCGACCGGAAAAAAGACATCATTGTCAATTCAGGCGGCGATAACATATCACCGCAGCGAGTGGAGGGATTCCTCACACTTGAACCTGAAATCGCACAGGCCTTAGTGCATGGCGACAAGCGGCCTCACCTCGTCGGGCTCCTGGTCCCAGATACCGACTTCGCCAATGATTGGGCCGCTGCCAACAACGCCGATAACGATCTAGTCGCCCTGATCAAGAATGACGCCTTTATCAAGGCCATCGACGGGGCCGTCGACCGGGTGAATGCCAATCTCGGGGTCATTGAGCGGGTGCGCCGGTTCATCCTAACTGCAGATGCCTTCACAGTTGAAAATGAGCAGATGACGCCTACCCTGAAAGTGCGGCGTCATATCGTCACAGATGTCTATGGAGAACGACTGGAGGGCCTCTATCGATAACAGTGGGCCTTATACGTTGTAGAAACCCCGATACCAGCGAATAAATGCCGGTAATCCCTCAGCAATATTAGTTTTGGGCTCAAAGCCGAAATCAGCCTTAGCATCCGTAATATCGGCACAGGTTTCGATCACATCACCGGGCTGAATGGGTTTATAATTAATCTCTGCCCTCCGCCCAACCTCTCTCTCAATGATTCTGACTACATCCATGAGTTCTTCGCTCCGCCTGTTTCCAAGATTGTAAACAGCATAGGGGGCACCCTCATCAACGGCTTTGGGCGGCAACGCAATACAGCGCGTCACCCCGGAGACTATATCGTCAACATAAGTAAAGTCGCGTCGCATCTTGCCGTCGTTAAATACATCAATGACATCGCCCGCGAGAATTTTTTTGGTAAACATAAAAGTCGCCATATCCGGCCGTCCCCAGGGGCCATAAACCGTGAAAAACCGCAGCGACGTGACTGGGATACCATATAAGTGAGCGTAGCTGTGACACATCGCCTCGCCCGCTTTCTTCGTTGCCGCATACAGCGATACTGGACGATCTGTATTGTCCGTCACTTTGTAGGGCAACGTAGGAAGGCCCCCATACACCGACGACGAACTCGAAAATATAAAATGCTTTAAGCCGGACAATTTACGAGCGGCTTCCAACAATACCATCAACCCATCCAAATTCGAATGCTGGTAGGCAAAAGGATTAACGAGAGAATAACGAACGCCCGCCTGCGCCGCGAGGTGAACGATGGCGGTCGTCTCCATTACAGAATCTACGATTGCCGCCATACCTGTGCGATCGGCAATATCGCATTGATGAAACGAAAAACCATCATGGGATTGAAGCTCAGAGAGCCGCGCGTGCTTCAGGCTCAGGTCATAATAGTCGTTCAGATTATCAATGCCGATAACGCGCTCACCCTGCCTTAACAGGGATAGCGAGAGATGGTGACCGATAAAACCGGCAGCGCCGGTAACCATGATCGTCATTGATTGAAACCCGATATCATGAGGTAGAGTTTCGTATAACGGCCCGACGCCGTGGTTACAATACGAACAGCAGAAGCCCCGGCAAGGTGATGAAGGAAATGAGGGTCGATGTGATGATCAAACCAGCGACCTCTGGGGGATCGTTATCATACCGGACGGCTAACATATAATTGAACACGGCTGCTGGCATGGCGCTCTGCAAGATGACCACACCCCGCGCGACACCCTCCAGTTCGAAAATTTCGACGACGACGACGCCAACACCCAAACCGATGGCAAAACGCGCCGCAGACAGCGCAAGGCTTCTGGGCAACCCAGCAGGTTTAAGAGATGCCAGGGATACGCCGAGGGCGATCAGCATGAGCGGAATGACCAACTGGCCATAAATGCTCGCTGTGTTGGCAACCCAGTTGGGCACATTATAGTCAAACGCCATTACGGCCAACGCGGCGATTGCGGTATAAATCAGGGGAATTCGTGTCAACTCTCTCAGCGAGAGCGACCCCGTGGAAACGGCCACGCTAAAGGTGAACTGGCCCATGCTGATAACCGTGTAGACAATGATGCCGATGCCCAGGCCTTCCTGGCCGAATGCCAGAAAACATAGGGGCAGCCCCATATTACCGGAATTCGGCATGGTGACAGACGGCCAGTAGGTGGGCAGGGATAGACCTGCAATTTTGAGAACAATAAACGCCAACAGGATAAAGCCAATTAGAGCGGTCAACGCGACGAGCGCAATTCCCCCAAAGACGGCGGGATCGATTTTGAGCTCGGTCAGGGTCGCAAATACAAGGAGTGGGGTCCCGATATTAAAGACGAGTGAAGTCGCGAACGCCGTGTCGAACGGCCGTCCAAACTTGGTCCAAGCGTATCCAACAGCCACACCAAACAACACCGGTGCGATAATGGATAACAGGTCGGCGAACATGTAGGAGGACCGGTTAGTCGACCCAAAGAAGACGCAACACGTTGGTCGCGCCCGGCGTCCCAAAGGGCATACCTGCCGTGACCACAAGGCGCTGGCCCGAGACCGCGAATTCCTCGAGCGTCGCGATATCAATCGAATGTTTTACAAGATCGCCAAAATCCGAAACATCGTGTGTATGGACAGGATGAACCCCCCAGGCGAGCACTAGACGTCTCGCCGTTTCCAGCTTGGGCGTCAATCCCATAATCGGCACGGCCGGCCGGGCCCTCGACGCCCGAAGCGTCGTCGAGCCCGTTGTTGAAAATGTTACAATCGCGGCAGCGCCAACAGATTGTGCGACTTGACGCGCTGCGGCCGTGATGGCGTCAGCATCGGAACCGCTCCGCTGGCGCCGGTCCGTGTTCATCAAAAGATTGTAGTTGGGATCCCGTTCCACCTTCCGAATAATGCGGTCCATGATCGATACAGCTTCTATGGGATAGTCTCCTACCGCGGTCTCCGCCGATAGCATGACAGCGTCCGCGCCGTCGAAAACGGCGGTCGCAACATCCGATGCTTCCGCCCTGGTAGGCGTCGGCGCCTGGATCATGGACTCCAGCATCTGTGTGGCGACAATCACTGGCTTGCCCTCCGTCCGCGCGGCCTGAATGATCCGTTTTTGCAGACCTGGCACGTCTTCGGGTGGGGCCTCGACACCCAGATCCCCGCGCGCCACCATGATGGCGTCGGATAGCTGAACAATCTGTTCAAGATGCTCAATGGCTTTAGGCTTTTCCATTTTGCAAAGGATGCCCGCGCGTCCGGCGATAAGCCGGCGCGCTTCTGCAATATCCTCCGGCCGCTGAACGAAGGACAAAGCCACCCAATCCACACCCAGATCTAATCCGAATCGCAGATCGGCGCGATCTTTGTCTGTCAGCGCCGACATGGGTAAAATAGCGCCGGGTAAATTTAATCCCTTGTGGTCAGACAAGACACCACCAACCTGGACGGTGGTTCTTACCTTCTCCTCGCTGGCCTCTTCGACTCTGAGCCTAATTTTTCCATCGTCCAAAAGCAATGCCATGCCTGGTTCCAAAACAGTGTAGATTTCTGGATTGGAGATGCTGACGCGGTCCACCGTACCCGCCCGTTCTGCGTCGCAGTCAAAAGTGAAAACGCTGCCAGTCGACAGATCCACTGCACCGTCTTGGAACGAACCAACCCGGATTTTGGGTCCCTGAAGGTCTATCATAATTCCAATGGGCCTGCCGAAATCCCGCTCGACCCGCCGGATTGATGCATATCGTTTAGCATGTTCCTGGTGGGTGCCGTGGCTGAAATTAAGGCGAAAGACGTCCGCCCCTGCCTCGAACAAAGCGGAGATCTGTTCCTCTGTCGTGCTGGCCGGTCCCAGCGTGCAGACGGTTTTTGCAGCTCGATTTCGGCGCATGGTATGTCATCCTTCAAGCAAGGGTAACCCATTTGCCACGAAATACTTGAAACTTAATAAATAATTTAATCCATTGGGTCATTCCATCATCCTATGGCAAGTAGTCGTGGACGGGCAAAATTTAGGATACACTTAGCGTAGAGTAAGGCATCTGCCAGCGGTTAAAGAGCAATATGTTTAATCTGTTCTCAAAATCTAAAAATAAAAATAAAGCCAAAGCGGACGGGACGGCAAAGGCGCGTAAAAAGTCCGCTGATAAAAAGACCACGCCAAAAAAGGCCAATAAAAAGAAACAGAAGAACCCTGGACCTTCCTCAGGCGCGTCCTCAGGACAGCCCACTGTGACGCCAGACCGGGCCCTCAATCAAGCGGCGGAGAAACTTGAGGCGGCGTGCCGCCGACTTGATAATAGCGCCACCGCTGATGACACCCCCCCACCGCAGGACCGCGAAAACTTGATTAAGCAGGCCCTCGCCGTACACAAGGCACAATCCAAGCTCTTGGACAATCTGGATGAAGGCACCCGCCGCCGATTAAAAATCCTGGCCATGGAAGCGATGGCAATCAAACCAGATCAGAAGGACAACTAAGTCCGCGTGCTTGGTAACATACCCACCTGACGCTAGACATATCATCTCCTTGATTTTGGGGTTTTTAATTTTCTCCTTTCATCCGGCTCTTCGCCCCCCATGTAACAGGACAGTGCAATAAACGACTGGAGATGCCGTTACCACGTACTGGGCGTTGGACCATGACGGCCAACAATCAGGACTCGGTTCTTCGACCGGATCCTGCCAGCTTCTTTAAATGCATCCAACGGCTCAGAATCGAAATCGCCGCCATCCAAAAGCGTGCCTGCGATGATTACCATTTTGAGAAAATGGCGGATCATCTGGACACAATCTTGCATGTAAAAGAGGACGCCAGCAATACAATCATATCCACGGTGGAGGAGAACGAGAGACTACTAACACACCTGCTTGACGGTATGGACGACGCCGCAAAACTAGACATGATTGTCAAAATATCAGCCTCAACTTGGGCCTATTTGAATGCTATTTCTTCCAGAACATCACGGACCAGCGGATTACCAGGGTTGTCAAGTTTCTCACCTATGTCGAAGGCCGGGTGACCGCGCTCATTGCTGCCTGGGTCAAGACGGAGGTCAAAAAAGTGACGGTGGACCGGCCCAAAAACAAACCGAGGATGAAAAACCCCATAATGGTCAGCAACGGGACGGCGAAGGCATGAGCCAATCGGAAATCGACGCCCGGTTCGACTAGCTTTTCTCAGAGGGCAAGTGCCAGCGCCTGACTTTCGAGGCGATGCGGGGTTACCGGCTTAGTTCGCGCATGGCACGATCAAGGCCGTCTAGGGTCAGCGGATACATGCGCCCACCCATGAGTTGGCGCACAAGCTGGAGGGAGGCCGTGCCGTTCCAGTATTTTTCCGGTACCGGGTTCAACCATATGGCATGAGAATAAATATCCAGAATACGCCGCATCCATTCAGAGCCCGGCTCTTCGTTCCAATGTTCCACACTGCCCCCGGGGTAGGTTATTTCATAGGGGCTCATGGTTGCATCACCGACGAAAATTAATTTGTAGTCCGCAGGATACGTATTCATGAGATCCCATGTCGCCATCATTTGGTCCTGGTGGCGGCTGTTGTCCCTCCACACGCGTTCATAGAGGCAATTGTGGAAATAATAATGCTCCAGATGCTTAAATTCCGTGCGCGCCGCAGAAAAAAGTTCCGCACAGGTTTTGACGTGGAAATCCATGGATCCGCCAATGTCCAACATCAGCAAAACTCTCGCGGCATTGTGCCGCTCAGGGATCATTTTAATATCTAGAAGCCCGCCGTTATGAGCCGTGGATTTTATGGTATCAGGCAGATCAAGCTCGGTCGCCGCACCTTCCCGGGCAAATTTACGCAGCCGCCGCAGCGCCACCTTGATGTTTCGGGTGCCAATCTCAAGTGAGTCATCCAGATTCTTGAACTGGCGTTCATCCCAAACTTTCACCGCTTTGCCGTGACGTCCCTCCTCCTGGCCAATGCGGATACCTTCCGGATTGAAGCCGTGGGCGCCAAAAGGGGACGTGCCGCCCGTCCCGATCATCTTGCTGCCCCCGTCGTGACGTTTTTCCTGTTCAGCGAGACGTTCTCGCAGGGTCTCCATGAGCTTTTCCCATCCCCCCAAGCTTTCCACCTGGGCCATCTCTTCCGGCGACATGACCCGCTCAGCAATCTTGCGCAGCCATTCTTCCGGTATTTCTGCCTCAAATATATCCTCCCCGAATTCAAGGCCCTCGAAACATTCACCGAAAATTCGATCAAATTTGTCGAGATTGCGCTCGTCTTTGATCAGGCACGAACGGCTCAGATAATAGAAATCATTCACGGCGAACTTGCCGACGCCCCTCTCCATGGCTTCGAGGAGCGTGAGATATTCCCGCAAGGTCACAGGTAGCTTGGCGTCTTTGAGAGACAGGAAAAAGTTGACAAACATCTCGGGTGTTTCGGTTGGCCTCAAGCGTTCCGTTGGCGGTCCAAGAAGGCAAGCCGCTCGAATAACTGCACATCCTGCTCATTCTTGAGTAGCGCGCCGTAGAGCGGCGGGATGAGGCTTTTGCGTTCTGGCGAGCGGAGCACTTCCGGCGGAATATCCTCCGCCACCAGCAGCTTGAGCCAATCCAGAAGCTCTGACGTACTGGGTTTTTTCTTCATGCCCGGCACATCACGGATTTCATAGAATGCATTCAGCGCTTCGCGGAGCAGGGTCTTCTGAAGATTTGGATAATGCACTTGGGCGATGTCGGCCATCACGTCCTCTCCAGGAAAGATGATGTAATGGAAAAAACATCGGCGGAGAAAAGCATCCGGCAATTCCTTCTCATTGTTGGACGTGATCATCACGATGGGCCGCTGTTTTGCCTCGATCGTCTCGCCGGTCTCGTAAACATGGAATGCCATACGGTCGAGTTCCAGCAGGAGGTCATTGGGGAACTCAATATCCGCCTTGTCGATCTCATCAATCAACAGAACGGGTGGCGTATCGGCCGTGAAGGCCTCCCATAATTTTCCCTTATTAATGTAGTTGGTGATGTCGTGGACCTTTTCGTCTCCCAATTGAGAGTCTCTCAATCGCGAGACCGCATCATATTCATAAAGCCCCTGTTGTGCTTTGGTTGTGGACTTAATGTGCCACTCAATCAACGGCTTGCCGAGCGCCTTGGCCACCTCGTGGGCGAGCACGGTTTTCCCGGTGCCGGGCTCGCCTTTGATTAAAAGCGGACGCTCTAGGGTGATCGCCGCATTGACAGCCACCATCAGATCCTCGGTGGCAACATAGCTGTCGGTTCCTTCGAATTTCATGACTGTCTCTCGTGCTATAAGGTTATGTACTGGCCGCGATAGCGCTCTCAATGGCCGCCAGTGCAGCATCGGCCTTGGCGCCGTCCGGTCCGCCCGCCTGTGCCATATCCGGGCGTCCGCCGCCACCCTTCCCGCCAACGGCCTCGGAACCGGCGCGCACCAATTCCACGGCACTCAGCTTGTCCGCCAAATCTGCCGTAACGCCCACAACTAGCGAGGCTTTCCCCTGGTTCTGAGTAATCAGCGCCACAACGCCGGAACCCACTTGCCCCTTTAAATCGTCCGCCACGCTCTTCAGTTCTTTAGGGGGCACGTCTGCAAGGGCTTTGCCAACGAACTTAATACCCTCGACCACCTTGACGTCTGGCACCGAACTTCCACCGCCGCCACCCGTTGCCAGCTCTCGCCGGGCATCTGC
>CAXFCV010000260.1:0-10050 GCA_964000975.1 uncultured Rhodospirillaceae bacterium
AAACGGGCCCTGCGGGATATGTACACTCGGGACGTAGACGAAGTCTTTGTTGAAGGGGACGAAGGCTACCGCATGGCTAAGGATTTGATGAAGCTGCTGGTGCCAAGCCACGCCAAACGGGTACAACCCTACAAAGACCCGATTGTTCCCGTCTTCAGCCGGTATAATATCGAAAACCAACTTGAATCCATGATTGGACAGGAAGTTCAGCTAAAATCAGGTGGATATATTGTTATCAATGCCACAGAAGCGCTTGTCGCCGTGGACGTAAACTCTGGGCGGTCAACACGGGGCCGAAATATCGAAGAAACCGCACTTAAGACAAATCTTGAAGCAGCGACGGAAATCGCACGGCAGCTTCGGCTCAGAGACATGGCCGGCCTGATAGTAATTGATTTCATTGACATGGATTTCCACCGCAATCAAACGGCTGTGGAGCGGCGGCTCAAAGAAGGTATGCGCCGCGACCGAGCTCGCATCCAAATTGGCCGGATCAGTCCCTTCGGTCTACTGGAATTATCTCGGCAACGGCTGCGTCCCAGTATTACAGAAACGACTACAGATGTATGTCCGCATTGCGCAGGATCTGGTATACTGCGCTCCACAGAATCCACCGCGCTTCACGTGCTGAGAGGGATCGAGGAAGAGTGTGCGAAAAACCCCGCCGCCGTGATGACCGTCGCCATGCAGTCGTCAGCGGCGCTCTATATCCTTAATCACAAGCGGGAGGCCCTCGCGGAAATTGAACAGAAATTTGATATTAAGATTGATATCTCAGTAGAAGACAGCCTGATTCCGCCGAATTTTACGATCCAAATAAGCAAGACCGATAACGATGAACAAGGGAGCAAAGGTGGCGCCGCATCAGATGGTGATCGAGAAAATGGCGACGATGAACCCAAACGCCGGAAACGTCGCCGGCCGCGTCGCCGCAAAAGAGGCGACCAAGAGACAGGTGCAGAAGGTTTGGACCAACATATACCCACCCATGAGAATAGTGTTGCTAATGACCAAGACGCTTCCAGTTCAGCCGGTGCCAGCAACGATGAAGAGGCTGACACCGATGAGGAAAAACCGCGCCGTCGCCGCAGACGCCGCGGTGGACGCCGGCGCGGCCCGAAGGACGAACAAAACCTGGATGCAACGGATGAGAGTGTGCCCTCTCCAACTGCCATCCCATCTGACTCCCCGGCCTCTGACGCCCGGTCTAGCGAGCGCGTTGCAAAAGTAGAGACCGAGACAGACTCCCGAATCGCAGTTTCGACAACAGCCGATGGAAATACTGGAATAGAAGAAGAGCCGAAACCGAAGCGCAGGCGGCGTGTTCGGCGGAAGGCCTCCTTAAAGACCTCCGCAAATGATTCAGCTTCTGAGGCTTTGATAGCTGACGGCCAGCCAAACGTCTCTGACACAGCATCTAAATCTCAGGAATCACCAGTTTTAACCGATTTTGGCGGGGCAGATGGTGAGACGACTGGCAAAAAGCCCGAGGCTCGCTACATGCCCCCCCTGGCAGTGGCTGCCAATGACAGTCCAGCAAATACCGTAACGATTGTTGACACTGGGGCCTCCGAAGACACTAGCAAAAGCAGTCGAAAAGGATGGTGGCAGAAACTGGTTGAATAGGAGCCTTGGTTACTAAACGGGCGTGCACTGGCTTAGGATAACCAATCTTTCAGGCGCGACGTCGCCCTCGCTATGTCATCCGTCGAGCCGGCATAACATATTCGGATAAAGGACTGTCCCCGTGCATTATCAAAATCTACACCAGGCGTAATTGCGACCCCGGTTTCTGAGAGAAGTCGACGGCAAAATGCTTTGCTGTCGTCGGTCAGATGCGAAACATCTGCATAAATATAAAAAGCGCCATCAGGCGGCGCCAGACTCTCCATGCCAGCGCGAGGAAGTTCGTTTAACAGCAGATCTCGACTCTCGGCATATCTGGCAACGTTCTCATCAAGCTCTTCAAAACAGTCGAACACGGGAAGCACGGCCGTTTGCGAGAGGGATGGCGGAGAAATAAACAGATTCTGAGCTAGGCATTCGACGGAACGGAGCATGTTTTCGGGCACCACCATCCAGCCCAACCGCCAACCTGTCATTGAAAAATATTTTGAAAAACTGTTAATGACGATAGCGTCCTGGCTACAGATCAGCGCGGTCTCAGCGGCGGCCTCGTAGGTAATACCATGATAGATTTCATCAGATATCAAGCGGATATCATTGAGGCTACACCACGACGCGAGCGCTTTCATGCAGGCGGCATCAATCATGCTGCCGGTGGGATTAGAGGGGCTTGCAACGATCAGACCATCTAAATCGGTTGCACAAGTCTCCAAAATTTCCGGTGTTGGCTGGAAATGACTGCAGGCGTCAACCGGGATATCAACTGCATACAATCCCAACGCCGCAAGGATGTTTTTATAGGCTGGATAACTGGGTGTCGCGAGCCCAACCTTATCACCTACATCAAACGCGCTCAGAAAGGCCAGCAGAAAGCCTCCAGATGAGCCCGTTGTTACAATAACTCTACCAGGGTCAATCGCGATGCCATGTCGGGTCTGATAATAGCCCGCGATTTTTTCCCGTAAGGGGGAGATCCCAAGGGCATCCGTATAACCGAGCACCTGACTATCCAACGCCCGCTTCGCGGCCTCCAAAACCCTCCGAGGCGCGGGTGTGCTGGGTTGTCCAACCTCCAAGTGCATTACATCCTCACCCACGGCCGCCCGCTCATTAGCGGCCCGCATTACATCCATCACAATAAATGGCGGGATCAGCCCACGCTCTGAAACTTTTAGCATGACTTATTCTTCCAACTCGGTCAGGGCATTGACGGTGAGCCCATTTCCCCTGGGGTCGTTCATGAGCGAGCAGGTAGCAGGGTCTCTGGGCAAGCCGCCTAAACAGTGCGCGACATTTACCAACCCTATTTGGGGAGTTGCAGTCACACGGTGTCCGCGCTTCCGCAGGGCCACAATGATATCCTGGGGAAGGGTCGGTTCATGATACGTGACATCGGGTACACCGCTATGATGAACGCGTGGTGCTCTCATCGCCGCATCCAAGCTCTGGCCATCAAGGTAAGTGCGAGCGACCACGGAGGCCACCGCCGTGGGCACGGTCACGCCGCCGGCACCCGCCGCAGCCAGCAAAAATTGATCTGATTTCTCATTTATGATCATCATGGGTCCCAGGGATATCGGCCCTTTACCGGCACCCCGCGGAATCGCCGCAATCATAATGCCGGTATCTTTAGCAATTCGGCCAGTGCCAAAGGCATTATTCATCGTAAACGCGCAAGTGACTGCCATACCGAACCGATCAACAACCACGAAACTGGTAGCAGACGGACTCTCCGGGGTTGGGCGCGGCACAGGGCGGAAGGATTTGGGCGACAGGTGCTGGTCTCGGCTATAATTTTTCATCGCCGTATCTGTCACCGACCTATCTAGGAGGGATTTTGGCGGAAACTTGGACGTAAAGTCCTGCCGCATCCATCGGGCCCGTTCCGCGAATGCCGTGAGCCCAACCTCGGCAAGCACATGATACTGCTCAACTTCATTTACGCTCGCAAAAATCCCGTCAGTGTTAAGCATCTGAAGCATCTGCGCTTGCACAAGCCCAGCGGCGGCGGGCGGCGGCACAAAATGCGCTGTATTCCTTCTGAAGAAGGAACCAAACGGCATGGAAATTGTTTTAGTCCAACGCGGCTTATAGCGGCGCATATCATCCAAGGAGAGTGATCCACCTGCGGCGAGAACCCGCTCAACAAAGAGCGCAGCGAACTTACCGCGATGGAAATCCACCGGGCCATTCACGCGAAGATTGGACATCGCATTTGCAAGATCGGGCTGGCGTATAAAATCACCTTCCTTAATGGGACCGCCGCCCGCCCCCCGAAAAATTCTTCGGCTTTCCGTATCCTGCAAGAGCGCGTTCTCGACAGACTTTAAGTGAGTCAGTAATGCCCGCGATACCTGCGTGCCAAACCTAGCCAGATTCTCGCCAACGGAGACAATCTCGCCCCACGGCATGGTGCCATAACGGGCGTGCAAGGCAAACATACCGATTGCATTCCCAGGAACGCCACTGGGCCGGGTTGCCGCAGCCGGAATACGCGATGGTAATCCGGTCAAAAATTGCAGGGCCTCAATTTTCTGGGGGAGCTCTCTCGTGAGAGCTGGTCGGTAAACCAGACAGGTCCCGCCGCCACCAAGACTTGCCGCAGACGGCATCGTCACCGCCAGGGTAAAATACATGGTCGTTGCGGCATCGACGGCATTGCCTCCAGAGGAAAGGATTTTCCTCGCCTCCAGAACTGCCCTCGGCTCATCGCCGGCGACGCCGCCGAAAAAGCCTTTGACATAACCTTCAGTGCCCAACTTCGTATTATTCGCGGTGCACGCGGCCATCACTACGCCCAAGCCGACGCAAGCTAATTGACGGTGTACCCTGCGCAGCCTAACTTTGGCTAAGGTAGTGAGGACTAATTTTTTGGACAAGCTCATCGCATCCTTCTTTTCAGGTATTTCCCTAGGTTTGTTACTACTACTTCCTGTAGAGTCTCAAGCCCGGAAACTATCATTTATTCGTGATGCGGAGATAGAGGCAACCATCCGGGCCTATGCTGACCCCCTTTTAGAGGTAGCTAAACTGGAGGCCACAGCGGTACGAATTTTAATTGTAAAAGATACAGGTCTGAACGCTTTTGTTTCAGGTGGCCAGAATATTTTTGTCAACACTGGCCTTTTGATGAGAACAACGGATGCGTCCCAAATCATTGGTATTTTAGCACATGAAATAGGCCATATTGAAGGCGGCCACCTTTCTAGATTGGCTAATGCGCAAAAAATCGCAGGCAAAGAGGCCCTTATCGGATCAATCCTAGGTGGGGCGGCCGCAGTCCTTGGCAATCCAGCCGCCGGAGCTGCCATCGCCGCGGGGGGGGCACATATTGGAACCCGAAGCCTCTTGCAATTTAACCGTACACAGGAATCTGCGGCGGACCAGGCGGCACTCCGGTATCTGGAAGCCACGGGACAGAGCGCCCAGGGGTTGGCCGACTTCCTTAATATGCTGATAGACCAAGAATTACTTAGCACAATTAACCAGGACCCTTATGTGCGGACGCACCCTTTAAGCCGCCGAAGGATAGACCTGATCAACAACCATCTCGCAAAATCGCGATACCGAAATACGCCAACGACTCAAGCCTTTGGAGTCCTGCATAACCGGATGAAAGCAAAGCTAGCTGCCTTTCTTCAGTCCCCAGTTAGGACATTGAGACAATATCCAAAAAAAGATCAATCCCTTCAAGCGCGCTACGCCCGAGCTATCGCCTATTATAAACGGCCTCAATTGAACAGAGCGTTGCCGATTATTGATGGGCTTATCAAAGATCATCCAAACGATCCGTTTTTCCACGAACTCAGAGGCCAGATGTTATTTGAAAATGGTAGGATCGGGGACGCCCTTCCGTCCTACGAACGGGCAGCGCGATTGCTGCCGACATCAGCTCTTTTAAAGGGCGATCTAGCCCGCGTTCAGTTGGCAATCGGTGAGCCACAATCGATTGCCCAATCAGCGTTCAACTTCCGGGCAGCCCTTAAACAGGAGCCAAGGAACACCTTTTATTGGCGCCAACTGGGGATTGCTTACGGCAAATTAGATCGCGTTGGGGAGAGCGCCCTTGCGCTTGCCCAAGAGGCAGTTCTGCGCGGACAAAGTGGCGAGGCCCTGCGGCTGGCAGAGAGAGCTAAAAAGTCACTTCCTCGAGGCTCCCCAGACTGGGTTCGTGCTGAAGATATCCTGGCCAGTGTTAAACCCCAGAAACACAAACGCTGACCTTTGAACTGGCATCTCATCTTTACGCGCCCACCCCTTTTGTTGGGTCTATGCTCTGCACCTCGCGTCGATGTCAGCCCCGAGAGGCAACTCAGAATATTTAGCCCTAACAATACATTGATTTCTGGCAACTGACTGAAGATTAGCCCGTTGAAGGCGTAACCAGCCAAACATTTTTCTAAACACTTCTGGTAATAGGGAACTTAGATACCCAAACGGCGCTACAAATAAAGCTCCGGACCGGGCCTTTGCGCTAGTTAGACGAACCAATGGCAGCCTCCTCGCATCGCCATTTTTTACGTGATCTTGCAGGGTTATGGCACCATTGGTTGGAAGTCACCCCGTTCGCCTCATTATTAATTTTAATAGTGAAACTCTGGGTGGCCGCCGGCAGCGGATCGAGGATTTATTTAATATTGAAAATGGTATTCTGTGCCTTGAAAATGCCGTGCTCGTTTCCGGCATCCCTGCAAACATCCCTGGCATCATTAATACCACCCGCGCTACGCAGCATTTTATTTTCCGAGAGAGAAACAAACTAGTGGAGACAATGAATAAAAAAACATCGAACTCAACCAAATTTATAAACGCCTTTGGCTAAACGACAATGTAGTTAATGTCCGCATCCATTTCATCGGTGTCGCCTCTGGGCACAACACGTCCAGAAGAATAACAAAATTTAGCGATATGTAGCTGTATCGATAGGATCTCGGACGATCATCAATCGCACCGGAGTTTGAGCGCTTCTGGATTGCATAGATATAAACAAGCCGCCAATATGCCCACTGGAAGGGATGCCGGGAAATCGTATTATGAAGTTATTGAATTACCATGCAATGCTCCTTGCCGGATTTATCTCGTTCATCTCCATTGATCCAGCAGGTGCCCAAACCTCCAGTACGATATTCACTCCGGCCCAAAAAATCGAGTTGCAGGACATCATTCAAAAGTACCTAAGCAAAAATCCTGAAGTCATTATTAAATCGATTGAAAAATTCCGCGAACGGGCGAAGCAAGACCAACAAAACCAAGCCCGGCTTAATCTCACCCTTTTAGAAAAACAGGTGCTCAATGACCCAGACTCACCGATTGCAGGAAATCCCAATGGAGATGTTACAGTCGTCGAGTTTTTTGACTATCTATGCACCTACTGCAAGCGCATAATCCCCATCGTCCAAAAACTTCTTAAACAAGACAAAAACCTGCGATATGTCTTTAAGGAACTTCCCATACTATCGCCCGGCTCTCGCCTAGCAGCCCGTGCCGCGCTCGTGGTCTGGAAGTATCAAAAAGAGAGCTACTTTGACTTTCATGCAAAACTGATGGCGGCTCAAGGCAGTCTCTCTGAGGCGCGAATTCTTCGATTTGCCGAGAAGGTAGGCGCCGACACCAACCTAATTAAGAGAGAAATGCGCTCAGTCGAAATTAGCGCGATGTTGCAGCGTAACTTTGACCTCGCCCGGCGTCTCGGTGTAAAGGGAACGCCAGCTTTCATAATCGGCGACAAGATCGTCCCTGGGGTCATCGATTTGAAGGACCTAAAATCTCTCATTATGGAAGCGCGAAAGAAAGGATAAGCCGCGGTCTATTTCTTCACCGGCATTAAGATGTATCGATAGCCCGCTGGCCCCTCAACCAGCAATAACAAATTTTCTCGGCCCGATATTCTTGCAGCCTCAATATGCTCCGTTAATTGCCGCGGATGCCAGAGATCACGCAAATTGGCCTGATGGATCACCTCACCTTCCCTGAAACCGCGAGAAACCATGCCTTCCGCTTCTACTGTGGTGACAACCAAACCGGTCGCACCCCACCGGATCGAAAAATTCTTACGTACTTTGTTTGTCAGGGTTGTAACTGCAAACCCTAAATCAGGGTAATGATGTAAGGCCTTTTCTGTAACATTCCATGGCGCCGGACGCTTGGTAGTGCTTAGTACAAAGTTAAAGCGCATGCCACGCCGGCGCACCTCAATCGGCACATTCTGGCCGGGTTTCGTTGTTCGTACCGCCGAAATCAGATCAGCAAATGTCCGAACGGTCTTGGAGTTGAACTTAGTAATCAGGTCACCCCTACGAATGCCCGCAATTGCGCCAGGTTCGCCCACCGCCACGTCCTTAACTAGGGCACCACTGGGTGAACGCAAACCAAGCGCTTTGGCTGCCAGAGGATCAAGTCCCTGAACTTGTAGACCCAGAAAGCCCACCTGAGCCTGAGTGTTTGTGGGACAGGTTACGCCCATGAAAAGTACTATCATCACAGCCGCGATGGCAAGAATACGAGTACGCTGCATCTAACGTCGACCCCAAGAGCCTATTCCGATAAGGTATCATTCGAACTTAATCACAAATACATAATCGAACAACTGCCGGATTTCGCGAAAAGCTGTAATACATTCCTTCATTTGCGAGTCACTTCGCCGCTTGCAGGGGTAAGCTTTGCACGATAATCAGTACACCGTGCAGATAAATTAGTGCCCGGGCTAAATCGGAAACCAGTATGAAAATCTTATCCATATTTGGAACGCGCCCCGAGGCGATCAAAATGGCGCCGCTTATTCAAAGGTTAGAGAGTGATCCTGAATTTGTGTCCCACGTTTGCATCACAGCACAACACCGCTACATGCTAGATTCAGTTCTCGAACTATTCGATATTTCTGCTTCCTTTGATTTAAATATAATGAAGGAAAATCAAAACCTAACTTATGTTACAACCGCTGTTCTTGAGGGACTGACACCGATCCTTAGAGACCTGCGCCCTGACAGGGTCCTGGTGCATGGAGACACCACGACAACCTTCGCCGGCGCCCTTGCCGCTTTTTATGCAAAAATACCGGTGGGTCATGTCGAGGCCGGCCTACGGACTGGCGATCTGCAGGCACCATGGCCGGAGGAGTTAAACCGTCGACTGACAGACCAGATGAGTGACATGCATTTTGTTCCAACCACAAGAGCACAGCAAAATTTACTCGCAAATGGGATTGGAAAGAAATCAATTTTTATAACCGGCAATACGGTCATTGATGCACTTCTCACCATATCAGACCGGTTGGAAGCGAGTGACGCACTGGAGGCCCAGGCAAATTTGAACCTTCCCAAAATAAACGAGCAGCATAAGATAATCCTTGTAACCGGCCACCGGCGGGAAAACTTCGGCGAGGGGTTTGAGAATATCTGCGCAGCCCTTGCACGACTTGCCGACAGGCCCGACGTCAACATCGTCTATCCCGTCCATCTCAACCCAAATGTAAAAGGGCCTGTAACGCGCCTACTTGGCAATCGACCCAATATCCATTTGACAGACCCATTGGATTATCTGTCTTTCGTCTGCCTGATGAAACGGGCCCATCTGATCATATCTGATTCGGGTGGCATCCAGGAAGAAGCGCCGTCTTTGGGCAAGCCCGTCCTGGTTCTGCGGGATAAAACAGAGCGACCGGAAGCAATAGAAGCTGGGACAGTGAAGCTAGTCGGCACCAACTCTGATACAATTGTGCACGAGACCGAAGCTTTGCTTGATAACAAACGGACTTACGAGATCATGAGCCAAGCCCACAACCCCTATGGAGATGGTCGGGCCTGCGAACGGATCGTCGCAGAATTGAAACACCATGTCTGACCCCCTATCCGTATGTGTTTTGGGGCTAGGCTATGTCGGACTGCCCACTGCGGCCATTATCTCCAATAGGGGTATTCCAGTGACTGGCGTGGATACGAGACAAACCGTGGTCGATACAATCGCGAATGGGGAGACCCCTATTGTTGAACCGGGACTGGATGTCCTGGTAAAAAGCGCGATCACGTCTGGTTACCTCAAGACCGAATTGAAACCAGTAACCGCTGACGTGTTTATCCTGGCCGTGCCCACGCCCTTGAAAGACGGCAACGTACCTGATCTGAGCTATTTGGAAAGTGCCATTGCCAGCATTGCACCGGTCCTAAATCCGGGAAATCTAGTTATCCTGGAGTCAACATCTCCAGTTGGCACCACAGAGAAAATCGCAGCATGGATTTCTAGCCATCGTCCTAATCTCACGCCGCCAAACAAACCTGAAGAGCCCAGTGTATACATTGCCCACAGTCCCGAGCGGGTGCTACCGGGCCGCGTATTAATTGAGTTGGTCGACAACGATAGGGTGATCGGCGGGTTCACTCCTGCCTGCGCCGAAAAAGCCGCGGAATTCTATAAACTCTTTGTGCAAGG
>CAXFCV010000261.1:0-2739 GCA_964000975.1 uncultured Rhodospirillaceae bacterium
ACCAACCACTCCGAGGGCCAGGGCAAGATCCCGGCTTTGGCGCCGTAATTCCGCGACGATGTTCTCTGATAGGGAATGCGGCGGTAGTGAGCAGGCGCTGTCACCAGAGTGGATGCCAGCTTCCTCAATATGTTCCATAACCCCAGCGACAAAGACATCCTCTCCGTCGCAAATCGCATCCACATCGACCTCGATCGCATCTCTCAGGTACCAGTCAATGAGAACAGGTGAGTCGCCCGAGACCACTACTGCAGTTTTCATGTAACGGCGCAGACTGTCGACGTCGTGGACAATCTCCATGGCGCGCCCGCCTAGCACGTAAGATGGCCGAATGACCACGGGGTAGCCAATTTGTGTCGCGATCTTTTCCGCCTGCTCAGCGGAGGTTGCCGTGCCGTTGGGGGGCTGGCGCAAGTTCAAATCTTCCAAAAGGCTCTGGAAGCGCTCCCGGTCTTCGGCAAGGTCAATAGCGTTAGGCGAAGTGCCCAGAATGGGAATGCCTGCATCCTCCAGCGCTTGTGACAGTTTCAAGGGGGTTTGGCCACCGAATTGGACTATAACCCCGCGCAATATACCCGCCGCCTGTTCGGCCCGAATGAGCTCGACTACGTCTTCATCCGTCAGCGGCTCGAAATATAGCCGGTCAGAGGTGTCATAATCGGTCGAGACAGTCTCTGGGTTGCAGTTGACCATGATTGACTCATAGCCCGCTTCGCGCATAGCGTAGGCCGCATGGACGCAGCAGTAATCGAACTCAATACCTTGACCGATACGGTTTGGTCCGCCCCCCAAAATGACGACTTTCTCGGCCTCCGACGGGTTGACCTCGGTTTCCGGCGGGTTGACGCCGTCACCGGTATAGGTCGAATACATGTAAGTTGTTTGACTTGGAAACTCGGAGGCGCAGGTATCCACCCGCTTAAAGCTCGGGGTGACGGAGACCGCACGCCGTTTTGCTGCAACGGCTGCAGCGGTAGTGCCTGTGAGTTCTGCTAGGCGTGCGTCGGAAAAACCCTGTTTTTTTAGCTTAAACAATGAGGGTGCATCACCGGGCAGGCCGTTCTCCCGAACGGTATTTTCAGCATCCACTAAAGCTTTGATCTGTTCCAGAAACCACGGGTCGAATTTACTTGCGTTTCGCACGTCCTCCAGGTCTAAGCCATGGCGGAAGGCCTGCGCAACATAGAGAATACGGTATGGAACATGTTGGGAGAGCATGGCCTGGATGGCGTTTCGCTCAGGTGCGCCCTCGATGTCCACTTCATTTAGTCCGGTGAGCCCGGTTTCCATGGAACGCAGGCCTTTTTGTAAACTTTCAGCAAAGTTCCGGCCGATCGCCATGGCCTCGCCAACAGATTTCATCGACGTGGTCAACAGGGCTTCTGCCTGGGGAAATTTTTCGAACGTAAAGCGAGGGATTTTGGTAACCACATAGTCGATGGTGGGCTCAAATGAGGCGGGTGTGACGCCGGTAATGTCGTTGTCTAACTCGTCTAGTGTGTAGCCCACTGCAAGCTTTGCGGCGATCTTGGCGATGGGGAACCCGGTTGCTTTTGAGGCCAGAGCGGATGACCGCGACACTCGAGGGTTCATTTCGATGATGATGAGACGTCCGTTCTCTGGATTGACGGCAAACTGGACGTTTGAGCCGCCGGTATCAACACCGATTTCCCGAAGCACCGAGATAGATGCATTGCGCATGATTTGGTATTCTTTGTCCGTGAGAGTCAATGCAGGTGCCACGGTAATAGAATCGCCCGTATGAATGCCCATGGGATCAACGTTTTCGATCGAACACACGATGATGCAGTTGTCAGCTTGGTCCCGTACTACCTCCATCTCATATTCTTTCCAGCCGAGGACCGATTCTTCCACCAGCACTTCGCCTACGGGCGAGGCCGCCAAGCCACCCATAACGATTTGCTCATACTCTTCGGTGTTGTATGCTACGCCGCCGCCGGCACCACCGAGCGTAAAAGACGGCCTTATAATCATGGGTAGGCCAATTGCTGTTATGGCTTCCCGCGCATCTTCAATGGACGACACTAACCAGCTTTTAGGGCTCTCCAGACCTATCTTATCCATGGATTTCCGAAACTTAAGCCGATCCTCAGCTTTTTCGATTGACTCCGCACGGGCACCAATTAGCTCAACGCCGTGTTTCTCGAGAACGCCAGAGTGGAACAGGTTTAAAGCCGCATTCAAACCCGTTTGGCCACCCATCGTTGGCAAGAGCGCATCCGGTTTCTCTTTCTCGATGATGCGCTCTAGAAACTCTGGCAGGATGGGCTCAACATAGGTTGCGTCGGCCATTTCCGGGTCCGTCATGATAGTTGCGGGATTGGAGTTCACTAAGATGACCCGGTAGCCCTCCTCGCGGAGGGCCTTACACGCCTGAGCCCCCGAATAGTCAAATTCGCAGGCTTGCCCGATGACGATCGGACCTGCGCCAATAATCATAATTGCCTCAATGTCCAAGCGTTTAGGCATTGCGCTTGTCTCCTGACATATCCGGCGAGAGGAATATTACCTGCGTTCTTATCATCCTATCCCATCCTCATCCATCAGAGTTACAAACTGATCGAACAGATACTGGCTGTCCTGTGGGCCGGGTGAGGCTTCTGGATGGTGTTGAACGGAGAAGACCGGCTTGCCGTCGAGGCGAATGCCCTCGACCGTGTTATCAAAAAGTGACGTGTGCGTCTCTATTACGCCGGCAGGCAGGCTGTTACGCTCCAC
>CAXFCV010000262.1:0-6000 GCA_964000975.1 uncultured Rhodospirillaceae bacterium
CAAGGGGCTCGTGCCGAGACGGGCATACAAACACATCGGCTGTGGCGAACAAGGCCTCTGAGTCTTCCCGCCAACCCAAAAAACGAACTCGCGGTTTAATACCGAGCCTCTGGGCCAGATTCTCAAGGTTGGTCCGCTCAGGTCCCTCGCCCGCGAGCCAGAGATAAACATTGGGCACGCGTGAGATTGCTTCCAACAAAACATCAAAAGCCTTATTTTCATGCAACCTACCCAGGGCCACAATGAGCGGCGCACGATCTGGCGTAAAGAAGTCCTCGCGAGAGAGCGGCTTACCCATTTTAGCACCGACAAAGTTGGGAAGGTAGTGTACATTGTTCTCTTTCCAGCCATTTTTGACCAAATAGTCAGCTATATCCTGGGTATTCGCGATGAGATGGTCACAGTGCTCATAATATTTCAGATTGTAGTATCCGCCGAGGCGACCAACATGGATAAAGTTATTGTCAATCGGGCATATTTTGGTCGCCCGGTTCATCCAAGTCAGCACGATATCGGGCTCAAAATCAGTCAGCTGCCGTTTCATTTTCCATGGGCTAATTACATCCAACATTCCCCCGAAACGCAACTCGGTCGGCTCGACACCGCCGGCTCTAAGGCGACGGGCCCGCGTTTTATTTTCCCGAATGACGACCCGTTGCTGGATATCCAAACCATTGAGGGCGATGGCGAGGCGAACAAAAAATTCCTCGGCACCGCCATACTCTGCACCCGCCATAGCTTGTAATACCTTCATAACGGTAGCAACTCCTCAAAAGCTCTAGCCGCCTCGTCCCACCCCCACGAGCGTTGCAGTCGTTGGGCGTTTACATGGCTTTCCCGCCAATAACCATCATCTTGTAGGAATGCCACTGCCGCCTCCATAAATTCTGTATCATTGCGGGCAATCACGCCGGTCTGACCATGTTTTACGCGCTCAACCACAGAGCCGTAACGCTGAACGACGGCGGGGACCCCAGCAGCCTGTGCCTCACCCACCGCAAGGCAAAACGTCTCATTATCATCTCCCTTATACATCATTACACGGGCCTTCCCAAACTCCGAGATAAGATCTTGTTTGGGGACCGGCTTCCGCAACACCACACCCCGTTCCGAGAGTGATCGCGCGCGATCCAGGACAACTTCCATATCCGCGGCCTTCGAAGTCCCCACACGCCCATAGGTCATGGCGCCCGAAAAAATATGCAGTTCCGCCGCCGGCAACTGACGGTGTATCCGTGTTTCCCAAACATCCAGCAGCCAATCCAAGGACCGCAACGGATTAGAGGTAAAGATCGCGCGCGCAGGAGGCGGTAATTCGACTTCCGGTACGTTACGAAAATCATCTGAGATGCCGTAAGGAATTACCACCCGCTGGCCACCTGGCGCCCAAAGGGGATAGGTGCTCGCGTGATAGTCACCAATAAAGATAATTGCCGGCTTTAAGCGCCAAAGCTTGGAAAGGTAGCGCCATTTTAACAGGTATTGTGCCGGATTGTGAATCCAGAATACCGTGCGGCGGGCGGCGGGCATAAGAGGTAGCAACTTGTCCCCGCGATTGGCGATGTAAAGATCAGCTGTTTCGGGTAGCCCATCAGACAAAGGATTCCAACTCACTCCTTTAATAACCTTGGAAGCTGCGCACATATTGTAAACGGAGACGTCATGACCGTGGCTCGCCAGGGCGCGCGTCAGGTTTACAATGGAACTCTCAACACCGCCCAAGGGTCCTTTAGCCGGGCTTTCCCCGTCAAATTCGATGCCGTCATCCGCCAAGATGATATGTGCCATCAATCCGCCTCATGCCGCGCTTTGATATGGGAAATAATGGGATACAAACCAGCAAACAGAGCGATCAAAAAACCATATCCACCCTCCTTATACCCTCTTCGGCTAACATAACATTTAAAGAATCGGGAGAAGATACGGCGCACATTTTTGGGGTAGGAGCCGATATCTCCCTCATCCCTCAAATCTTTGGCCCGCGCCGTGGTATAGTTGTCGAGCCGTTTAATCATGTCTGAGACCCCGTGATCGACATAATGCTTCAATCTCTGGTTCAACATGGCTCCCTTCGTGCCCAACCACGTAAGCCGCGGATGGACCCTCTGACGTCCCCAAACTTTGACGCCTTTTTTAAACAAACCTGGATAGGCTGCTTTGCCAAAGGACGCCCCCCATCCATGGCGAACGAGGTGGCCGCCGACATAGTTATCTACTGGTATTTCATGCCAGTCGGCAGTGGATTTAGTTACCGTCTCACGAATTTCCCTCGCCAGTTCTGGCAGCACATGCTCATCCGCATCGACTTCCAATATCCACTCGCAAGAGCAGGCGGCAATAGCCGCATTCCGCCGGTCTCCCTCCAAGTCCCAGCCGCCGAGATGAATGACCGCACCCATTTCGCGGGCAATTTCCTCGGATCGGTCCGTACAACGATCCAAGACGACTACTACCTCGTCAGCAAAAAAGAGGTGTTTTAGACAATCGGACAATATGTCTTCTTCATTATGGACGCTCACGACCGCCGAGAGCGTTCCCCTGGACGGAAGCACCATCACGCCACCTCCTGGCATCGGCGCCATAGATCCCGCACTCCTTTTTCAGCCATGTCCACCGTCAAACTATCCATTAGGGTGTCCGACGTCCGATGGTCGAACTCAGCCGGAAAAATTTCTTCAAACGGAATTTTCGTCCGAACAATTCCTGTATGCTCACCCCAGGGGGCATAGAGGGCTTCCTGAGTTGGGCCAAAAAGACCAAGAGTGGGAACACCGGAAGCCGCCGCCAAATGCATCAGTCCGGAGTCGTTTCCTACATAGAAGTCACACCGGGCAAGGCACGCATAAACGGTCAAAAGGTCAAGCTTACCGACCAGGTCTATGCAGCTCTCGGCGGGGATTTCATCAATGAGCCGCAACGCCATTGGACGCTCGTCATCCCGCCCAAAAATGGCAACCCGGCAACCGGGCAAAATGCCGCCAGGACCCGTTACCCGGCCAATCAACTCAGCAAAATTATCCGATCGCCAGGTTTTAGCCCGCCAGTTGGCCGTCGGCCCTATGGCAAGCACTGGGGGTCCATCAGATATCAGCCTTTGCGCGGCCTCTTCTGTCGCTGGCGTTGTCCACAAATGCGGTGCCGGCACATTTTCCAAATCAAGCACTCGTGCGAGACGAAGCACCCGCCGCTGATCTCCCCCTTCCCGCGTCATACCTCGCCGTTTGCGACGGAGTAAAAGATACGTCACGGGTGCATTCCGGAGATCCACAACCAAGTCCCAGAGCGAACCGATGCAGAGCATCCACAGTCGCAGCCAGTGCAATGAAAACAACATTTTATCGAGGACAATAATCCGATCTAGGTTGGGAACTGCCTCAAACAGTTGCACCGCGGCAGGTCCACAGGCGATGGTCACCCGAACCTCCGGATTGTCCCGAATCAGTTTATTCAGCAGGCCGGTGGAGAGGATGGCATCCCCCACCCGGGTTGATGTGACAAAGAGAAGCTTCATGCGAGGTCCTGTCCCTACTTAAACTCTTATCATCACGCTAATGCCAAACGTCTTCAAACTCTATGGCAGCGACCTGCCAGGAGCGCTGGCGCTGTAATGCTAATGAACCGCGATGAAGCGTCCTATAGATTCCGCTGCCCCCGGATAATATTTCTTTCGTCAAATTAACAAAGGCGGACTCATCAGGCGCAAGATAGCCGGTTTGACCATTGCGAACGCGCACGCCAGCTGGACCCCCTCCAGCGGCATTGATCACCGCCGGCAACCCGCTAGCTTGTGACTCCGCGAGCGTCCCGCAATAGACCTCGTTGGAAATAACGGGATACAAGTGAACCTTGGCCCGACGGTAAATGGCGGCCATTTCCGGATCTCCAAGCGGCCTTTTAACCTGGATCCCAGAATTTACAGCACCTAGAATATCCTCGTAAACGTTGGCTATTTTTAGATCCGGATTCGATGTCTCCATGGCCTTAGCAAGGACAGCAGAATAAATATGCAATTCAGCGTCTGGACAGAGAGGCCTAATGTCATCCGTCCACAGACGGATGATCGCCTGCATTCCATGAACGGGATGAGTTGTAGTGATAGCCAACGGCGATGGCTCTTTATTATCAGCCTCTTGCTCTAGAAACACGTGGCGAATAGCGGGTTCGATCACCTGTCCCGGGAATGCCCGCCATGCTCTCCATCCGCGCCGCTGCGCCTCGCTCACATACATCAACGCCGGGCGGTGCTTGTCTAGTAACGCTCGGTTAGCCGGATTGTTTAGAGATTTGCACCCACCCCACATCCATATTAGACATTTCTCGGCCTCTGCTTCCTCAAGCAGGCTCGGTTTGCGCAGCGCAACCACGAGATCCTGCGAGGGTGGTCGCGGCGCGTCCCAAGGAAGCCATGTGACACCGTTAAGCTCGACAATTTCCGTGACCCGATTAACAACCACAATGTCATGACCGCGCTCTGCCAGTGCCTCAGAGAGGCCCACGACAGCCTTTTCCACGCTTCCCAGCGGGCGCTCATTCGGGGTCCGCCCGTCATACGAAAACCCATCATCAAAAATAGTGACCTGCATGGCCGTTGGTTACAGAACGCCAGCCGAAATTGCAATAAACAGTGGTCTATCTTCAGGATTTGCTGCCTGGGCCAGGAAGGGTATATTGGAGGCATGACAGAACAATATGACATTAGCCTGCCGGACCGTTCCATCCTGCGTGTCGGGGGCGCGGACGCAATTGATTTTCTCCAAGGCCTGGTTTCAGTCAATATGGAAAAGATCCGGGACCAAAAAGCCGTGTATGGGGCTTTTCTGACGCCTCAGGGCAAATACCTACATGACTTCTTTGCGGTTGCCATGCAGAATTCTGTTTACCTGGATTGCGAGGCAACTCGTATTGAGGACTTCCAGAAGCGCCTGAAACTCTACAAACTTCGCTCTAAAATTGATCTGGAGATCATGCGGGATTACTCGGTATATGCACTCATTGGACAAGATTCCCTGAAAACGCTCGGGCTCCCAGGCACCGTCGGGTCTACAAAAGATATGACCACCGGTATCATTTATACGGATCCTCGACTAGCCGCCATCGGTGCACGAGCTATCATGTCTGGAGACCAGTCATCCGTTTTATCTTCCCTGGGTTTTACCGTTGGCGACATAACAAACTATGACCGCCTGCGTTTGTCGCTTGGCCTGCCCAATGGCAGTAAGGACATGGAGATTGAAAAAGCCACATTGCTTGAAAGTGGATTCGAGGAGCTAAATGGGGTCGATTTTGACAAAGGCTGCTACATGGGCCAGGAACTCACGGCCCGAACAAAATACAGAGGGTTGGTAAAAAAACGCCTGATGCCAGTGCACATCGAAGGGGAGAGCCCCCCGCCGGGAACGGAAATCATACAGAATGGAAAGAATGCTGGCGAGCTCCGATCAACGGCCGATGATATGGGCATGGCGCTGATCCGGTTGGAGGCGCTGGAGCGTGACAGTCCTCTGACCGCCGGACAGGCAAGGCTTTACCCGCAAAAACCGGAGTGGGCTAATTTTTAGGAGTAACCGGCCATCTGAAGGCGACATCACCTGCCACAAAACACTTCTTGAACCGGTAAACCGGATCTTCAGCCGGGCCGTGAAGACATACGGTTCTGATCCCAAAGCCGTTGCCTGGCGTGATAGGGAGCGGCAACTTCGCCGCTTTCATATATTCTCGGGACTTTTCGAGACCGTCTCGGTCGACAGCGAGTTTAGCGTCAACGACCTAGGATGCGGATATGGCGCCATGTTCCAAGCCTACCGTGATCTAACAGCTTTCAGGAACGCCCGCTATTACGGCTATGATATCTGTACTGGGATGTTACAAGAGGCGCGCGCCAACATTTCCGACCCACGGGCCACATGGATCCACAGCCATGAGGCTACCCATGATGCCGATTTTTCGTTCGTCTCTGGCACCTATAATCTCAATATGAACGCAGATGACGATCTTTGGTGC
>CAXFCV010000263.1:0-2306 GCA_964000975.1 uncultured Rhodospirillaceae bacterium
CCATAGAATCCCGCTTGACCTCGATGACAACGCGGACGCCATCCCGGTCAGACTCGTCGCGAATGTCGGCGATACCCTCAATTTTTTTATCCCGCACCGCCTCCGCAATGACCTCAATCATACGGGATTTATTAACTTGATAGGGCACTTCCGTGATGATGATGGCTTCGCGGTTCTTACCAAATTCTTCAACAGTGGCACGGCCACGTATAGGGACAGAGCCCCGCCCGGTGTTGAAAGCCTGCATGATGCCGCTGCGACCCAGAATAATGCCACCGGTCGGGAAATCCGGTCCCTGAATGTAGTGTTCGATCAACTCATCTATGGTGATGTCTGGGTTGTCTATGACAGCACAACAGGCGTCGATCACTTCGCCCAAATTGTGCGGCGGTATGTTGGTCGCCATCCCCACGGCGATTCCCCCCGCCCCATTTACAAGGAGGTTGGGATATTGGGCGGGCAAGACATGCGGTTCCCGTATGGAATCATCATAATTGGGCTGGAAATCGACCGTATCATTGTCGATATCCTCGATCAGGGAATGGGCGGATCGGGCCAGGCGGGCTTCGGTGTAGCGCATGGCAGCAGCCCGGTCGCCGTCCATTGATCCAAAATTGCCCTGCCCTTGTATCAGCGGCAGACGCATCGAGAAGTCTTGCGCCATTCGCACCATGGCATCGTAGATCGCTGAGTCGCCATGGGGGTGATACTTACCCATAACGTCACCCACAATACGGGCCGATTTCCGGAAGGGACGGTTGTAATCATATCCCCCTTCCTTCATCGCATAGATGATGCGCCGATGGACAGGTTTCAAGCCATCGCGCACGTCCGGTAGAGCTCGGCTCACGATCACGCTCATGGCGTAATCGAGGTAAGAACTCTTCATCTCATCTTCAATACTGATGGGCGAGATATCACCGCCTGGAGGCGAACTACCCCCACCTTCTCCCGGCAGACTTTCAGGTGGATCTTCAGGCGGGTCTTCCGGCGGACCGTCCTCTCCGGCAGGCGTTACGTCGTCTGGCGGAAGATCATCGGGTGTGTCAATCGGTGGCGTCAAAAGCCCATCCTAAAGGTTATTGGTGTGTCTCTTGACGGGCCGACAGAGCCTGTGACCAGAAAGAGATCTATTATAAAAAATGTACCAGAAACCAGGCATTGCAACAACTCGCCAAACGGCATACTTTCGTGAAGAATTTAAATAATAAACCATTGTTTTTATTGGATTTTTTATCCCAGAATCTACCAAACTTCGCCACATCAATGACGCGTGACGCAACGCCCGACAAATATCCTCGAATCCACAGAATCAGACCTATTGTTTTTCTAGAATCTCGACATTTATTTTTAATATGAGTGCTTGCTAGACACAGGTCTCTCGGGTACTCCCGAGGTCTCATGGCTTCTTACCGCGATAAAAGAAATGTTTTTGTTCTGGCGATCTGCCAGGCTCTTTTTAACAGCGGTCGTGGATTAACATTTCTGGTGGCCGCCCTTGCAGCCATCAATTTGCTGGGCGAAGCGTCGGCGCTGCTGACTGTGCCGATAACCATGATGCTGGTCGGCACCGCTTCTGGAACCATTCCGGCAGCGCAGTTGATGCGCCGGCTCGGCCGTAAGACAGGATTTGTCATCTCCTCCCTGATTGGGGCCATCGGTGGTGGCATCTGTATGTACGCACTCTCTGAGAATAGTTTTACAATATTCAATATCGGGATCTTCCTGTTTGGCCTCTATTCAGGCGCCGCCCAGCAATACCGCTTTGCCGTCGCGGATGCCGCACCGGATGAATTCAAAGCCAAAGCCATCTCGTTGGTGATTGCCGCCGGTGTATTTGGTGCCTTTATAGGCCCGGAGGCTGCGGTAAGGGCAAAGGATCTCATCGGTTCAACCGAGTTCGTCGGTAGCTTTGGCGCCTTGATCGGCTTTACGCTCGCCTCCGGCTTTATTGTCCTCGGGATAGATATTCCAAAGCTGACAACAGAGGAATATGAAGACAGCGGACGGCCACTTCACAAAATTCTGTTCTTGCCTGTTGCGGTGGTTGCCATTGTCTCGGCCACGTTCGGATATGCCGTAATGAATTTTCTGATGACCGCAACGCCGATCTCTATGCAACTTGGAAACGAATACATTATTCAGGATGTTAAGGTCGTCATTCAATGGCATGTCGTCGGCATGTTTGCGCCAGGGTTCTTTACCGGATCGCTAATCAATCGCATCGGTGTCCTCAAAACGGTATCTCTTGGCGCCTTTCTTCAATTTGCAGCGGTCATGGTCGCGTTGGCTGGTACGACGCTCCA
>CAXFCV010000264.1:0-1679 GCA_964000975.1 uncultured Rhodospirillaceae bacterium
CCGAGAGCGCGAGCGCTCCTGCCATAAAGATCGGAAATAGAATAGCGGGTCTCATGTTCAATCCCCCAGAATGGCGCTCATTTCGGCGGCGCGTGCCCGGACACCCGCTGGCGCTGTCACATCGTCAGCGAGTTCCTGGAATAGTTTCTCCGCCTGCGAGCGGTCTCCTTGCCGCTGGGCCAGCAAGGCAGATAATTCCTTTGCAGAATGACGCCACGGATTGTCTGTTTGGGTGAGCGGTGCGACGCGCTGAGCCAATTCGTCAGGGGTGGCAGTATCTAGGTCATGGAGTGTAGACAGAAGCAATGCTAATTCGCGATATATAGTATCTACCGAGTGATCATTTGAAATTGATAGGTAGGAGGCGACAGCTCCCGCGCGATCACCCCCTTCGGCCTGAAGTGCGGCTTGATTAAGTCTTGCCAGTGTCGCGTATCCTGTGCTGCCGCCCGTTGCCAGTTTGGCAAACGTCTGCAGCGCATCCGCTGGGCGTTTTTGCGTGGTAGCGTCAAGGGCTGCCTCAAATTGTGCACTTTCTGCGCTTCGGCGATTAATATCCCAAGCCTTCCAAGCCTGAAAGGCCGCAACCGAGCTTACCACCAATACGGCAGCCCCAATTACAAACTTACCGTACTTTTTCCAAAGTACGGTAATCGTCTCTTGGCGCAGTTCCTCGTCTATTTCTTTGAATAGATTTTCCTGCTCCGGATCTCGTTCCGGCGTTTTATCCGCCATGCTACAGCCCTTGGTATTTTTAAAATTTATGCATCAGTCATCCCGACAACAACGGAATCTCTCATGGACGGTATAAATAACCCGGTCCTGTTACGAAGGCAAACCGAAGGTCGGCGCATAATATGGAAAATTAACTCATTGGCAGCCTTTTAAACGCCGCCATATGACTGCCACGATTAAAGGTTCTTTAAGGCAAAATATGGTAGATTTATTAATTAAAAAAATCCAGCGATTGAGGGTAGAGAGGGTGATAATAAAAAAATGGGGATGGCCACTACTCATCACCGGCCTAGCTATGGGATTGTCTGGTTGTTCGGCTGTGGCAACCGCGCCGACCGGTTTCCCGAAATTATTGGGGGTAAATGGAGTATCGATCCTTGGAACTGGAAAGACGATCACCGACCATGTAGTGTCATTTACGACGGGTAAAAATTGCTCGACGGTGAGAAAGAACACGGGCCATCACTATTGCGAAGAAGACGAACTCGCCGTACCGGATAACGTTTTCTGCTATACCACCCTTGGTGACGTCACGTGCTATGATCGTCCAGCGCCCCCCCGTGAGAGGAAACGCGTTATTGGGAAAATTCCAGCTGGTGCCGGCCCGGCCCGCTAAATCTTCTTATGAAGGAGAACCAGAAATTTATCCGTCGCGTAGGGCGGTGAGGTGGCGATGTAAATACAGAAATCGAACAGCGCACAACTCTCTATGGGTTGCGCTTAACGTCAAGTTTTTTAAATGCGCCGCGGATGGCGCTAATGGCTTCGTCTACGTGGCCTCGCTCAAACACCAATGGCGGGGGGAGAATCATTTTGTTGCCTTGGATGCGCACCCAAACACCTTGCTCCCTGCAGAGGGTGTGAAGTCCCACACACAGATCATCAGATGGCATGCAAGGCTCTTTGGAGTGTTTGCTGCGCACTAACTCCACGGCAAGCATAAG
>CAXFCV010000265.1:0-1708 GCA_964000975.1 uncultured Rhodospirillaceae bacterium
CCGTCTGCTATTGCCGGAGCCTTAGGTGCACGGGCCGGGCTTTATGAGTCTGCTAACATCCGGGTGCATCCTACAGGCAGTGTGACCGTCTTTACTGGAAGTCACTCTCATGGACAGGGGCACGAAACGGCCTTTGCGCAGTTGGTTTCCGAGCAACTTGGTGTTCACACAGACCAGGTGGAGATTGTCCATGGCGATACGGAAAAAATTCCATTTGGCATGGGTACCTACGGGTCGCGCTCACTCGCAGTCGGTGGCACGGCTATCGTCAAGGCTTTGGATAAAGTTATTGAAAAGTCTAAGAAGATCGTTTCACACATATTGGAAGCGGCAGAGAGCGACATAGAGTTCAAAGACGGGACATTCTCGGTCGCGGGCACCGATAAGTCTATGGCTTTTGGGGAGGTCGCTCTTGCCGCCTATGTGCCGCACAACTATCCACTTGAGGAATTGGAGCCGGGCCTAGAGGAGTCCGCGTTTTACGATCCGACAAATTTCACCTATCCGGGCGGATGTCACGTTTGCGAAGTCGAAGTTGATCCGACAACCGGTGTTGTCGAGATTACAAGCTTCACGGCGGCAGATGATCCGGGTACAGTTGTCAATCCCATGATCGTAGAGGGACAAGTCCACGGAGGTCTGGCACAAGGAATCGGCCAGGCTTTGATGGAAGGTTGTATCTATGACGAGCACGGGCAGCTGATTTCTGGGTCCTATATGGACTATACAATGCCACGGGCTGATAATTTACCATCTTATAATGTCAGCACACAAACCGTGGCCTGCACTCATAATCCGCTGGGTGTGAAAGGGGTCGGTGAAGTTGGGGCAATAGGCTCACCGCCCGCAGTTATTAACGCCATCGTGGATGCCCTGTCCGAATTGGGCGTCACAGATGTTCCCATGCCGGCTACGCCGCAAGCTGTCTGGCGCGCCATTCAAGAAGCATCTTGAGGAGAAGAGTATTATGTCTGGATTTAACTACACAATGGCGTCTTCCGCGGATGATGCTTGCTCACAGTTGCAAGGGACCGACGACGGTTACCTGATCGCAGGCGGTATGACTTTGCTACCCTCTGTTAAGCTGGGTCTGGCTTCCCCGAGTGATCTTATCGATCTTACGGACGCTGGCCTTGCAGGCATCACTGTGGATGGAAACAGTGTCAAAATCGGTGCCATGACACGGCACGCGGACGTGGCATCTTCCTCGGATGTTGCAGGTGCTATTCCTGCGCTGGCGTCACTCGCAAGCGGGATAGGTGATCCCCAAGTGCGTAACCGGGGAACCATCGGAGGCTCCGTCGCCAACAACGATCCGGCGGCGGATTATCCAGCGGCCTGTCTGGGTCTCGGCGCCACTATTACAACGAACTCCAGAGAGGTCGCGGCAGATAATTTTTTTACCGGGCTCTTTGAGACCACACTCGAAGTCGGCGAGGTGATTACTTCCGTTAGCTTTCCTGTGCCCAGCAAAGCGGGCTATGCGAAGTTTCCAAACCCGGCGACCCGCTATGCCATGGTAGGCGTCTTTGTTTCGGATGGACCACAAGGCATTCGCGTCGCCGTTACCGGGGCGGGAAGCCAGGGTGTTTACCGGGAGGCCGATTTCGAAAAAGCCCTAGTGGCAAAGTTTGCGGAAGGCTCGCTGGACGGCATGACAGCGGACGAAAAGACTATGGCGTCGGACATCCACGCCGCCGCTGACTAC
>CAXFCV010000266.1:0-6667 GCA_964000975.1 uncultured Rhodospirillaceae bacterium
AGAGCGCTTTAACCCGGACCGTTCTTGTAGCTCACTGATGTCCCTGTATGTACTTGCCCGGTCCCGGGCTTTTACAAGAACAGTGGCTGCTTCTTCACGTAGCCCCTTGATCAGCCTCATTCCAAGCCGAAGAACGGTGTTAGCGTCGTCTTCATGGCGCCATAGAGACGCGGGTGGGCACTGAAATGGGCGCAGTTCAGTTATGCCAGTAACAGGGGGGGGCGCTAACGTTTCCAGTGTGCAGTCCCAGGTGCTGTCATTGACGTCTGGTTCACGCACTTCCACACCATGATCGCGGGCATCCCGCACGAGTTGGGCAGGTTTGTAAAAGCCCATAGGCTGACTGTTCAGAATGGCTGCGCTAAAGGCAGCGGGATAATGGCACTTCAACCACGCGGACACGTAAACCAGCAACGCGAAACTGGCGGCGTGGGACTCAGGAAATCCGTAGTCACTGAAACCCTCGATTTGTTTGAAGCACTGTTCGGCGAAGTCTAGTTCGTAACCGTTGGAAATCATGCCATCGATGAAACGTTCCTTGTATAGAGGCAAGGTACCGTTGCGGCGAAATGTAGCCATGGCCCGGCGCAGGCCATCTGCTTCTCCCGGTGTAAAACCGGCGGCAACAATCGCTATTTTCATTGCCTGCTCTTGAAACAAAGGCACGCCTAGGGTTTTGTGGAGTACTTCCTTTAGTTCCTTACTTGGATAAAAGACTTTTTCCTTGCCATCCCGGCGGCGGAGATAGGGATGTACCATATCTCCCTGGATCGGGCCCGGGCGCACGATGGCTACCTCGATTACCAAATCGTAATAGGTGCGGGGTTTGAGGCGTGGCAGCATGCTCATCTGGGCCCGGCTTTCGACCTGAAAGACACCCACTGAGTCACCGGCACACAGCATGTCATAAGTTTCTTTGTCTCCCTGGGGGATGTTGGCAAGAGTGAGTTTCCGACCGTGGTGCTGTTCGATAAAATCGAAGGCGCGGCGGATGCAAGTCAGCATGCCAAGTGATAACACATCGACTTTAAGAATGCCGAGGGCATCCAGGTCATTTTTATCCCATTCGATAACTGTACGGTCTTGCATAGCGGCATTGCCGATTGGCACAACCGTGTCCAATGGCCCTTTTGTGATGACGAAACCACCTGTATGCTGGCTCAAGTGGCGCGGGAAACCCACAATTTGCTGGGTGAGGTCGAGGACCAGTCGAAGCATAGGGTCTGCCGGATCCAGGCCGACTTCCCGGATATTATCCTCATCCATGTCAATACTGCTTGACCGTCTCCAGGCAACGGCAGAGGACAAGGCTTGGATGGTATCTTCTTTCAGACCCATGACCTTGCCAACTTCCTTGAACGCGCTCTTGGCGCGGTACGTGATATGCGTTGCCGTTATTCCCGATCGATCACGGCCGTATTTCGCGTAAATATACTGGATAACCTCTTCTCGACGTTCGTGCTCAAAATCCACATCAATGTCTGGCGGTTCGTCTCGTTCCGTGCTTACAAACCGCTCAAATAAAAGATCAATTTCCAGCGGGTTTACCGATGTGATGCCCAACATGTAACAAACAGAGGAATTGGCGGCGGATCCTCTGCCCTGGCACAGGATCTCGCGTTCCCGTGCAAAACGGACGATGTCGTGTATGGTGAGAAAATAGGGAGCGTATTCCAATTCCGCGATGAGGTCTAATTCATAGGCCAACTGGCTCTTAATTTGGTCCGGCACGCCGCCTGGATACCGCAACTTGGCGCCGGTCCAGGTCAGGCGGGTAAGCTCTTCTTGTGGCGTGCTGCCAACAGGGATTGGATCGATCGGATATTCATAGCTAAGCTCCTCCAGACTGAAACGGCATTGATCGGCGATGTAAACCGTGTTTGCGATAGCGTCCGGATGGTCAGCAAATAGGCGCGCCATCTCGTCACCAGATTTAAGATGACGTTCTTCATTGCCGTGAAGCAGATACCCGGCCTCATGGATCGTGCAATGCTCTCGGATACAGGTTAGAACATCCTGAAGTGCTTTCCGTCCGGCGGAGTGAGCGTGCACATCGTTGGTCGCAACAAGTGCCAGGCCCAGCGAGTCGGCAAGTGCGCGAAGACGAGAAATACGGGCTTTATCATCACCAAAATATAAATAATTAACAGATAAATAGAAATTTTTATTAATTTGATTTCTTAGCAGTGAAAGAGTTGTTTTGAAATTCGAATCCAGGATATCCGGCGGGATCATAATAAGGACTTGGTCCTTACCGCTCTCGAAGATCTCTCCGTGCAGCACATCCTCTAAAAAAAGATGACATTCGCCTTTTTCGGCGCGCCGTTTGCCGAGTGTCAGGAGCTGAGATAGTCGCCCATAAGCGGCTCTGTTTTGGGGAAAGCAGAGAATATCTGGACCATCCTCCAATTCGAGCCGGGTGCCGACGATCATACGAATGCCGTGTTCTCGGCAGGCGACAAACATGCGCGCTGCGCCTGCTAGGGTATTCCGGTCTGCAATGGCAATGGCTTCGTGTCCTAGCACTTTTGCCTGGTGCGCCAGTTCATGGGCGTGGGACGCCCCTCGCAGGAAACTGTAATTACTCGTGACCTGAAGTTCGACATAGGGGGTCATGTTTTTACGCAAAAAAGCCATGGATATACCATGCAGGAGGAAGACCCGGATGGTAGAGACCTTCTCGATAAAGCCAGAAGCGTTTTCCGTCTTCATCTTCCACGCGGTAGTAATCTCGCACATCGTTGCTGAGCGGTCGGGTATCTCGGTTATCTCCCTCAATGCGCCACCATTCCGGGGTGATCCGCTCTGGGCCTTCGGCCGCACGCACCCGATGTTGCCGCCGACGCCAGCGGAAGAGAACTGGCGGGCCATCGGGTACGGGCGCCATCACCTCGATTGGCAGCGGCTGTACCAACAGTTGCATTGGCCGGGTCGGGCGGCGGGCAGGACCGGTCCAGTCCTTACAATCTACTTCTGGAGCCCCAGACGCAGGTATTTCCTGGCTTGCCTGCTCCGGTAGGTGGCTTGCGGCAGGGGTCAGACGGGTGATTCTGCCAACCCCCAGCCGCCCGCCAAGACGGTCTACCAGTTTTGCGGTATTTTCCCGGTTGGTATTGTCTACACCGCCGTCTAAGCCAACCTGGCGGACGGTGAGGGCGTTGGTTTCGACGGCCGCTAGGGCGACGGCATCGATACCGAACCCAGGGTCTATTTTCTCTAGTTTCTCTTGAAAAAGGTGAGCAAGGTGAACAGGATCCCGGTTGGGCCTGCTCGTACCAGCCTGCACACGTACGACAATGTTATCCACTCGGAACAAGGAGAATACTAATTGGCGGACGCCCTGGGTCGCGCGCTCAAGGTCCGTGCATAACTGTTCAAGCAGCCGGGTGAGCGCTGCATCAATGTCTTCCCGGCGTCTAATGGGATCGGCAAAAGTAAGGCGGGCCTCAAAAGCCGGACACGGACGCCGGGGCGACAAGGTTTCATCCAAGGTTCCCAAGGCTTGATCTAGGCGCCGTAGCACAGCACCACCAAAGCGGCCGGACAGCGGCGCTCGCGGCACAGTATAGAGATCACCGATTTTACGCAGCCCCATACGTTCCAGGCCCTCTACTGTGTTTCCATCAAGGCGCAAACCGTCGATGGGCAAGGATGCGAGGGCAGATGTGATGTTTTGTCCAGTGGGCAGAATAATAGATGGATTGTGTTCATGGGCAGCAAACCGAGAGAGAGCCCAGGCAGCACCCGCCGTGGCGGCAAGGCCGGCCCGGGCCCGATAACCTGACGTATTAAGCCGATGAAACAGATCGTTCAAAAGCGCTTCTTCGCCCCTAAATAGGTGCGCGCATCCCGTAATATCGAGCCATAATCCGGCACCGGACAGGTTGGCAGTGCCCATGCCACCGCCGAAAGGATCAAGAGCGACCCATGGAGTGTAGCGTTCACAGGCGGCGCTGAGACTGTCGAGAGCTTTCAGGTCTGCGGCTGGATCGGCGTGACGAACGGTGAGAGCAGGATAGAGAGCCCGGGCATCGGCTAAAGATTGCCCTACCTGCACACCTTCGCGTTGGGCTGCCGGACTGACCGCCATGAGGCGTTGGCCGCCATGAACGGAGGTGACAGTTGCTAAACCAGTATCATTTAACGGCCTGTCAAATGATACTCCAGCCGGATTGTTACCCCACTGCCTTAAGGCGTTGCGGTTCAACCGATCCGTCGCGAAGGATGGGAGCCACAGAGAGATCACCCGTTTCATCACACCATTCCACCTGCCAGGATTGAGGACGTCCTAGCGTTTCCTGTTTTTTATCTTGGCCGCTTCCCTGCAAGGCACTGAGGCGGCAGCGCTGAAGTTCTAAATTCCAATTGGGTTTGCCAAGCCCGATACCGTACGCCGGTGTGAGACTGGGCGCGGACAATACCCGCCACCGGGTCAAGGCCGCAGCCGTCGGCGCTTGTGTCACGGTTTTGCCAGGTGTGGCGCGCAGTAAAATACCTGTGACGCCATTTTCTTCCGCCGCCAGCTGTAGACGCCGTCCGGCGATGGGAGGCACCCGGTAAAGTTGGCCAATGACGGCGGACAAACAGGCACTGCGCAGACCCTCTTCCATGGCCCAAAGGATGTCCGTATCGTTCTTGCCATGCACGATGATCACTTGACTGGGGTCAATGCCGTAGGCCATGAGCCCCTGGCCACAGAGATCACGCCCCTGTTGGCACCAGAGGATCGGTGCGCTGCCACCCTTTGTCTTGGCCAGGCGGGCAACCAAAGCTGCCGAAAAACCATGGGCAGCAACGTCTCCGAAAACTTCATGTAGGCCCTGAACGGGAAATCCGTTCCAGGGGAGGGCCGCGTCTATTTCAACCGCGCCCAAGGAGATTGTTTGAGAGTGAAAGCGAGAAGAAACAAAGGCGTTAGTTTCGTCCTGTTGCGCGTTATTTTGATCCGTATTCAGGATTTTTGCAGGTGCATGCCGTTCAATTGCCTGAATCTGTTTACGCAGAGCTCGCAAAACATCTGGGTCGGGCCGGAAAGGCTTATGAATAACCGTTGCAGACATGATTTTATTCTTCCCTAAAGAATTCCATTACCATAAGTTCTTGTTTTGTTCTATTTTAAAAGGCCAAAGGGGTCAAGCAAGAGAATCAAAAAAAGAGAGGTGTTAGAAACGATCTGGTGCAAAGCCGGAAAGGTCAATGTCTGGCGTGTTTCCGCTCACCAGGTCAGCTGTCGCCTTGCCTGAACCGGCACAGAGTGTCCAGCCAAGAGTGCCATGGCCAGTGTTTAGAAAGAGGTTATCCATTGTCGTTTGGCCAATCGTAGGCAAGCCATCCGGTGTCAGAGGGCGTAATCCAGTCCACAGCGCCGAATTATCGAAATCTCCTGCATTCGGAAACTGTGCCCGAGCGATTTCGAGGATCGCATTTCCCCGTTTTTCATTGAGGTCTGTATTGTATCCGTCAAATTCGGCAGTGCCAGCGACCCGCAGCCGATCGCCTAAACGGGTGTATACAATCCGATGATCTTCATCTGTGATGCTGATATGGGGTGCGTCATTGCGTCCCCCAATTGGGATGGTTACGGAATAACCTTTGGTCGGATAAATTGGGAGTTTTAGTCCAAGGGGACGGAGTAATTTCGGTGTATAACTGGCGATTGATACAACATAAACATCTGCCTCGCAGTTACCTTTATCAGTGACCACGGATGTAATCCGGCCCGCCTCATGCTCAAGATGGGAGACTGTTTCATTATATCGAAACGTGGCGCCCCGACCGACACAGGATAACGCGAGATTGCGCGTGAAAGCGTGCGCGTCCCCACTTTCATCATCGGGTGTGTGCACACCGCCAAGAATGTCTGCGCCGGTTTCTTCAAGGGCAGGTTCCAGGGAAAAAACCGCTTCTTGCCCAAGCATCTTGTTTGTGCATCCTAGCTCGTTGAGCATGGTCGCGTTTGCTACAGCCTTAGCGTATATCTTTGCATTGCGGTGAATATCAAGAATTCCAAGCGTTTTGAGATCATACTTGATGCCTGTGTCTTGTCGGATTTCAGGAAGGATCTGTCGGCTGTAAAGCGCCAGTTTCAGGCTTTTTACAGTGTTCTCTCGGGATTTCGAAGTACTACAATTCATGAAAAATTGAATGCTCCATCGCCAGAGTGCGGGGTCGGCCCTCAAATGATACAGAAGAGGGGCGTCTTCCTTGCCAAGCCATTTCAGCATGAGGATTGGCACCTTCGGTCCCGCCCACGGTGCTGCATGGCTTGCCGAAATTTGGCCACCGTTGGCGAAGCTGGTCTCCAGACCCGCACCACTCTGCCGGTCAATCACTGTGACCTCATGGCCATTTTTCTGCAGAAAATAGGCCGTCGTTGTGCCGACGACTCCGGCTCCTAATACACAGACTTTCACGACGTCTCATCCTGACCTGATTAGAGTTCCGTGTTATAAAGTGTCATTGCCCTTCCCGCTAGTCTATTACCCGTTTAGAATGGAAAGATGGGACCCGAACTTCTGACTGTTGAGGAAATGGCGCAAGCCGATGCAATGGCCGTGGCGGCCGGTGTTCCAGGTCTTGCGCTTATGGAAGCCGCTGGTGAGAGCGTTGTGCGGGAGATCAGAAAACGTTGGACACGTCGTTCGGTTTTAGTCTTGGTCGGGCCAGG
>CAXFCV010000267.1:0-3707 GCA_964000975.1 uncultured Rhodospirillaceae bacterium
ATGCATCGCGGCGCAGAAAATTAACACTGATGCGGGGCGAAAATTGGTTCGGTGCGATGCCCGATGGTGATGGCGTAAGGCGTTTGGTACGGCGGGCCTATCACAAGTCAATATTCCGACATTGTTCCGCATTTCTCACAATCGGACAGAAAAATAAGGAGTATTATCTTGATCATGGCGTGAGCCAGGCGCGCCTTTTTGACATGCCCTACGCGGTGGATAACCACGCGTTTCGGCAACGGGCGAATGACACGATGGTTACCGAGGTCCGGCAGTCATTGGATGTGGCGCCCGAGCAGAAGATGATCCTGTATGCAGGCAAGTTCCAGCGGCGTAAGAACCCGCATCATTTGCTCGAGGCGCTCAAGATTGTCAGCCACGGTGCAATAATACCGCCCGTGTTGGTTTTCGCTGGTGATGGAGAAATGCGCCGAGAGCTTGAAGTTGAAGCCTCGGCATCGTCCTCGATTAAATTCGTAGGTTTTAAAAATCAAACCGAAATGCCGGCCTATTATGCGGCCGCGGACGTTTTTGTGTTACCTGCCGAGCGGGAGCCGTGGGGACTAGCCATAAATGAAGCCATGGCCTCGGGTACTGCCGTTGTGGCAAGCGACCAGTGTGGGGCTGCGTATGATTTAATTACTTCGGAGACTGGTCGGATGATTGAGGCCGGCAATATGGCCGCCCTCGCAAGCGCCATCTCCGAAATATTGGCGCGGTCACATGAAATGGGCGCGGCAGCGCAGGCGCACGTGAAGCTTTGGGACTTTGAAGCCGATGTCCGGGGGATCTTATCAGCGCTCGAGGTCACGGTATGACGGGCTTAAGTATTTTGTTTGTGGGTCAGATGGTTCCTGGCGCGCGCACAGGTCAACGCGTTGCCGCATTCCAACGCCTTGGATGTGATGTTACTATCGTCGAGACCAATCGGCCGGGTGCCACATATGAGGATGTGCCAGGAATCTATGATCGGCTTCGGTACCGTTTTCGCCGCCCTGCCGACAAAGGTGGTGCGAATTCTGCCATTTGCTCTCTGGCAACAGCGTCTCACTTCGATATTGCCTGGTTTGAACGGGCCGTTGAAATCAGAGCTTCGACCTTGTTGTCGCTCAAGGCAGGTTTACCGAATATCAAACTCGTATGGTATGCGGAAGATGATATGATGAACCCGCTTCACCGTACCGTCTATGTGGAGGAGTGCATCTCGTTATATGATCTCTGGGTGACGACCAAATCCTTGAATGCCCAGCCGGAGGAAATTTCTTCGCTTGGAGCAAAAAGGGTTCTATACGTAAATAATTCGTATGATCCGACCCTTCATCATCCGCTTCATTATCCGGCTGAAAATGTCTCACGGTGGGAATGTGATGTCGGTTTTGTCGGAACTTACGAGGCGCCCCGGGCACAAAGTCTACAGTATTTGGCGGAGAATGGCATATCGTTACGCGTTTGGGGAAACGGTTGGAAACATATGTCGGGAGCGCATCCTAATCTGCAAATAGAACAGAAACCCGTGTATGATCAGGACTATGTCCTCGCCGTCGCTCATAGTAAGATTAACCTGTGTTTTCTGAGAAGGGGCAACCGAGATCTACAAACCTGTCGATCCATTGAAATCCCGGCCATAGGCGGATTTATGATTCATGAGCGAAACTCGGAGATCAGCGATCTTTTGCAAGAGGACAGCGAAGCGGTATATTTTTCAGATCATGAAGAACTTTTGGAAAAGGTGACCTTTTGGTTATCAAATCAAAGTGGCCGCCAAAGCATTGCGGCTCAGGGGTTTGAGGCCATTAGCACGGGTAACTTTCGTCATGAGGACCGGCTTGTGTCCGTATTCGATGCTCTCGGACAGGATCCAAATTGATGCGTTTATTGGTCAATGCTCTGTCGGCCCGGCGGGGAGGAATCCTCACCTATACCCGAAATTTATTGTCTTCCCTGACGGAGCGGGGGCTCGACATTACCATTGCCGTGCCAGGTGAATTCGCCGATGACGAAATGGAAAATGTAAGGACGTATAACATTATCAGGTTTTCGCCGCTGCACAGGTTTGCGTGGGAACAAATTTATTGGCGGAAATTTGTGCGCGACCATGCGCCGGATGTTTTATTTTCCTCGGCAAATTTTGGGCTACTCAATAGCCCGGTGAAACAAATATTGCTGCTTCGCGAAGGCGGTCTGTTCGATCCGTTCTATCTGGCCAATATGACTGCGGTCCAGGGAGTCGGAAGCGCGTTCAACCGGTATTTCCGTCGCCGGCTTATGCTCATGTCGGCGCGTTCCGCCTCTCACATCATCACCCCCACGAATGCCATGCGTGACGCCGTTGCCTTGTGGGAGCCCGCCATTCAGGAAAAATGCACGGTAAATCCCTATGGCACCATCAATGATGCATTTTGTCCCGGACAAGAGCCTCGTCCCTGGCGGGCAGGGGGAACGCTCAAACTGCTATATGTGTCTGTTTACTACCCTCACAAAGTACCAAATTTGGTATGCCAAGCCGTGGACTTGCTCAATCGCCGCGGCATTCAGTCGCATGCTACCATCACCATGTCCCTGGAGGAATTCACCGATACTAGGGGCAGTACGCTTGATGATAAAATACTTCTGGATGCTCAAAACCGCGGGATCGTCACTCTGGGACCTCATAAATACGCCAATTTGCCTCAATTATATCGAGATCACGATGTGTTCGTCTTCCCGTCCGTGTCGGAAACTTTTGGTCACCCCATGGCAGAAGCCATGAGCACAGGATTGCCTGTTGTCGCGTCGGATACGCCAGTAAACCAGGAAATCTGTGGCAAGGCCGCTTTTTATTTCAAACCTTTCAGTGCGCAGGGACTTGCCGACCGAGTTGAGGAGCTGAATAATTCCGAAGCTTATAGGAACCGGTTAGCTGCCGAAGGGCGGCATCGGGCGGTTTCGCGCTACAGTTGGGAAGACCATGTGGACCGTCTCGTTGATACTTTCGAGGCGGTGGCTTTCCGCAGGTGATGAAAGTCACGGTATCCGTTCACGGCAGATGGCATGCCTTCGAACTCGCCACAGAACTTCAGGATCGTGGCCTATTGTCGCAGCTTTTGACAACGTATCCCCGGGTGGCAGTCAAACAAATCACGACGCGCACTTTACCGGTGATTTCGAAGCCGTCTCTCGAGTTTCGCCGTCGGATGTATGACCGCTGGAGGTTCGGGGCCAAGCCGGACCGTGAAATCGCGGCCGCTTTCGGTCGGTTTGTCAGCAAACAAGTGTTGCCTGATACGGACCTATTCATCGGTTGGAGTTCCGCTAGCCTGGAGGCCATTCCCATTGTCCAGGGTCGGGGCGGAAAAGTCGTCATCGAGAGAGGCTCCACGCATATCCAGCATCAAATGGATATGCTTCGGACTGGCTATGAGCGGGCAGGCCTTCCATGGGACGGGACCGACCCTTTCATCATTGAGCGGGAGCTTGCAGAATATCAGGCGGCGGATGCAATAGCCGTCCCTACAACGTTTGCACGGCAATCATTTATTGATCATGGAATTCCAGGAGACAAGATCATCGTAAATCCATATGGGACGGATTTATCCGAACGCGCGGGCGGGAGAGAGAAAATAAGAGGCGGTCCCCTTCGCCTTCTTTTCGTTGGCGGGATCAGCGTCCGAAAAGGGGCACCGTGGCTTATTGAGGCGTTAAAAGATCTAAAAGGTCAGGCGGCGTGC
>CAXFCV010000268.1:0-2410 GCA_964000975.1 uncultured Rhodospirillaceae bacterium
GATCGGCTTAAGGGCCGATACCGCGCATCGGATTACCCTTACCGCTGGAAGGGCGGATCCAGTCGAACTAGTCTATCGCACCCCTGCCCTCCCTGCTGATAATGTGGAGATCCCGACTTTCAACACCATAACATCACAACCTAATGATATGGCAGGGGGATTTACTATCCTCAGTATCCGACGCGGCGCACCGACCCGTGCCATCTGGATGTCCCCCGGTCAATTCGCCTTTATGCGTGACTGGTCTTTGCTGGTAGCCCTCGACGAGGAGGGCGAAGTGGTCTGGTATTACAAAGCTGATTCGCGTATCGCCGGCGTGCACCGCTTGGCCAATGGCAATCTTTTTTATCACCACGTGGATTTCCGCAGTGTAGAAATCGATATGTGCGGCAACATTATTCGTACATTTTTTGCAGATAAACGACCGTTCGGCCCGGTGGACGAGCCTGGTGCCATCGGAATCGATGCACAAAGCCTACACCACCAGCCCCATGAAATGCCAAATGGTAACTACTTGGCGCTCACTGCTAATGCTAAAGAGATTGAGAACTACTACACTTCCGAGACTGACCCGGATGCCCCCCGTGCGAACCAGAAAGTTGTGGGAGACAAGATTGTTGAGTTCACGCCCCAAGGTGAGATCGTCTGGGACTGGAACACATTCGACCACCTAGACATCTGGCGCTTTGGATATCTTCTGACAGAGGTTTACTGGCATACGCGGGGCTTCCCCGGTCACTATGACTGGACCCATGGAAATGGAGTATCCTATGACCATCATGATGACAGCGTCTTGATTTCACTCCGTCATCAAGATGCGGTTATCAAAATCGATAAAACGACAAAGGAAATCATATGGATCCTTGGTGACCACAAAGGCTGGGACGGCGCATTTAAAAAGAAGCTTCTGACGCCGACCCATGACCTGCGTTGGCACTATCACGGCCACAACCCTAGGGTCTCCAGCAAAAACCGTTTCGTTATGTATGACAACGGAGTTATCCGGGCCATGCCGCCGGACCCAATCGCACTCCCTCACGAGTGTTTTGCCCGTGCCGTCGAATATGAGGTAAACCCGGAAACCATGGAGGTGACCGAGAGATGGACGTCATCCGACGACGACGATGAAAACCGAGTTATTTCCTTCGCTATGGGGGATGCGCACCGGCTCGCCAACGGAAACATGATGGTGATTGACTCGGTGTGTCTGCCACAGCATAAACAGCTCAACCGACGCGTCACAGCAGCGGACCTCACCTGGAACCAGAAACGCCGCGACGAGTGGCATCCGGCGGATTTCGCCAGTTGGGGTCGTATCCGAGAGATGACACATGATGATTCGCGCAGTGTCGTCTTTGAGGTCCACGTCATACATCCTCATGAACTCATTACTTGGGAATGCTTTGGTGGCACTCGCGCGGCCAGCCTCTACCCAACCAGTGTAACTGAGGCAGATTTTAACTAGAGAAGCTCGCTTTGACCTATCTCGGAAAAACTATTTCTGTTATCCCGATTGAGTAGATTTGGGCGAGAGAATAGGGTGTCATGTGAGCGCTGAAGACAAATACAGGAAAACGCCATATGAAGCAGCCTAACTTTCTCTTTATCATTTGTGACCAGCTTCGAGCTGACCATCTAGGGTGTTACGGTAATCGCGTCGTCCAGACGCCGCATATCGACCGACTTGCCGCGCGAGGTGTACGGTTTGACCGCTCCTATGTGGCCTACCCAGTCTGCATGCCCAATCGAGCCTGCCTCATGACCGGACGTATGGCGTCGGATCATCGCGGCATTAACAATGGTATCCCACTCGATCTTGAAGCGACGACTTTCGTGGATGTTCTAGCCTATCACGGTTATAGGACAGGCCTAATCGGCAAGTCTCATTTGCAGGGTTACACACCGCTCGATCCTATGTATGGCTATATAGCAGACGATGAACTCACGCCGCCACCCGAAGAACTCCAGGACGCACTTCGCCGCTCTCGTTGGGACGGCGGCGGTTACCGGATTGAGCGCCGAATAGCCTCCGGAGAGCTCGCCGAGATACCCTATACGGATGGGTTCTACGGCTTTCAGCATGTAGAGCTGGTCACCCGACACGCAGATTTCACGGATGGGCATCATTTGGCCTGGGCTGAAAAACAACGCGCCGATTTCAAAACACTAGTAGGTAAGGAGAATGCGCTTCCGGACCACCGGCCCCGGGGGCCGCAAGCATGGCGCACGGCGGTTCCGCCCGAACTCTACTCCACCCAATTTATCGCTAATCGGTCGCGTTCGTATATCGAGGAAGCGGCCCAAGGGGACCAGCCCTTCTTTCTACAGGTCTCTTTTACGGATCCCCATCATCCCTTCACACCGCCAGGAGAATATTGGGAGATGTATGACCCCGCTGATATTCTTTTGC
>CAXFCV010000269.1:0-4059 GCA_964000975.1 uncultured Rhodospirillaceae bacterium
CCGACCCCGCACAGCGATCCGTCAGTGCGTAAGAGTGCGGCACCGCTCCAATTTGGATGAATAGGGGTCGTAAAGATCGCGCTATCCAACAAATACTCCCACGAGCCGGCAAATTCTCGGCGCGAGACTACCGCCGCACTAATTGCATGATCAGCACCGCCGTGGGGCGCGATTATCACGGGTTCACCCTCCTCAAGGTCATTTGCCGTCCCAATTGATGCTGTCGGCAAGTTTAGGGGCGAGAGCGCGTGTAGGAGAGCAAATCCTGACTCATGGTTGTAGCCCACGATCTCGGCGCGAACGTCTTGTCCTCCGCTGGCACGGAGGGCGATTACGTGTGCATCGACAACCAGATATCCTATGGTGAGGAGGATTCCCTCATCATTAAGCAGAATGGCGTTCCCTTGCCGCTCGGTGCCAAGACTGCGGGCGCTGAAGGCGTCCTCAGACACTTTAGACGACAGTCTGACAATAGATGATAACCCATCAACCAGATCAAAATCCACTTCTTCTTGGGTAGGGTGGGGAGCGAGTTTAAGAGAGGGGTCTAGTATATTAAGGAGACCATTTGGGCGGTGGCCGTTTACGCGTTGAGGTCCTGCCATCAATTAATCCTGCTGGGAAATGTTGAATGTTGAGCCTTGAGTCTAACCCGTTGATATCAGGACTGGCTAGAATAAAGTGAATACGTGGCCTGGCGTCAGGTCAAACTCCGTCTTCCGGGTCACGCGAGGAAATTGTCGAAGCATGCGCCCTGGCCTCCCGTCGCGCAATGTAACTTGATGCTGCGACGATTATAGCTGCGCCGGCCCAGGTCCATGGGCCGGGGAATTCCTGAAACGCCACATACCCGATACCCGCTGCCCAAACGAGGCGCATGAAGACAAACGGTTCCATTGAGCTTACTTCGACATATTTAAAAGCCTGCACCATAGAGAGATGGGCCATCGCAACGAGAATGCCAACGGCTGCCATCCAAACAAGTTGTTCTATGGTGGGAAAGTGCCAGACAAACAGCGCCAGAACAAAGGTGATTGGGGTTTGCAGTATCGCGACATAGGCACTGCACGTAACTGCGCTGTCTGTTTTGATGAGTTGTTTGGCAAATATTTTCGTTCCTGCAGCGAAACCGGTGGAGAGTATGGCGAATAAAAAGCCGGCACTAACATTCTCAAATCCAGGGCGGATAATGATAAGCGCCCCTGCTATACCCACTAGAACAGCAATCCATCGGCGGGTGCGAAATATTTCCCCAAGAAAAAAGAACGCACCCAGCGTCACGAACAGGGGTGCTGCAAGCCCGAGTGCAATTACGTCGGCCAACGGTGTTAGCGTCAGCGCCGTGTACCAGGCTGTTATGGCTGTCACGTTGAAAAGAGACCGAACGATGTGAAGCGGTAACCGCTCCGTTTTTAAAACATGAGCACCGCGTCGAAAAAACATAGGGAGGTAAAACAGAGCTGAAAATAAGTTTGAAAAGAACGAAATTTCAAACGGGTGAAGTGTCCCGCCGACCCCTCCGATATGGCGAACAATGCTATGCGAAGAGACGAACAACAAACCGCTCAGCAGGGTAAGCCCCGCGGCGAACAGGTAAGTTGATGTGACCGAATCTTTGCCGAGAGAGGGGTTCATGCGGCGTTTCTAACGTTTGACGGGGCGGCCGACCTTTGACTGACAAAACGCTAGCAGATGTCCATCTGATCGTCACGCAGTCCTAAAACTTGAGCCGGACGCCCAAGACCAGGCTGTGTGAGGAAATTTCCGAAGTAAATGGATTGCCGCGTTGATCCCCGAACTCCGGATCTTGTGTCTCCATATATCGATAGGCGGCTTCGAGGGTTGTCACATCATCCAGTGGGAGCGATGCGCCAGCGCCCAGTTGCATGCTAAAAACAAAGTCGGAACTGTCCGAAATCACAATCCCATCTGCTTTGACGTCATTTGTAAACATGCTAACCATCCCGACACCGCCCATAAGATAGGGCGTGAAACGCTTCTGAGCGGGAAAGTCGTAGGCCACATTGCCCATGAAGGCGAGCGAGGAGATGTCGCCCCCTGTATATGTTGTGTTGAATGAGGATCCGTTACCGGTGCCTCTTACTACCGCAATACTATTCACGGTATATGCCATTTCGCCCTCGACTCTGAAGTTATTTTCAAGATCAACGCCAAGGCCTCCAGTGAATCTAAATCCAGGGTCGAGCTCCATCGTATTCTCGTTGCCACCGCCGGAATTGGTAATTTCAGGAGTGATGGCAATACCAGTCTGACCCTTCAGGTAGATATTTTGGAACCCAAGGATGCCGCCGTGGCCTCTGTGCCTCGTCGTATTTTCCGGCAGGGGCATTGGACGTGGTGCTTGCCGTTGTATTTGACCTGCTGCCTGCTGCCTCGCCGGCACGGGCTGACTTCTTTGAGCCACTTGAGTTGCTCTGCTTTCATGGCGGGCCAAAATAGCTTTATTTGGGAGAGGGGGGGCGGATCGGGACATGGCGCCAGGACCAGCCACCATCCTATCGGTATCAAGAATGGTTTGCGGAGCCCAGGTGGACGCTCGCTGAATTTGTCGTGTCCCCTCAGATTTCTGCCTTACCATCAGCGTTGGAGATCGGTCCCTCATAATATCTATTACAATGCGGTGTCCCAGCCGGCCTTTTGGAGCGATGAAAAATGGTTTTCTAATGCGCACAGGTCCGTTCACTAGAATATTAAATCGGCCCCCAGAGGCCTCTGGAGAGAATTTAAAGTCAGTAATGAGACCTTTGAAATGGCGTCCTTTAAAGTTGTCGGCCGACCAATTGATCTGAGGTAAATCAATAAATACCGCGTTGCCATTTGCCGAGACCTCATAGCGAAAGTCCACTGGTTTGGTGACGTCGAGAACTAGTCGGGTTTTGTTTTTGTGTTTCCCGACCCGAACATCGGTAACTTGAGCTGAGCTTTTTGCTGTGGCTTTCGTCGTTGTGAGAACTGGGAGTAAAGCGGCACTAACAGCCATTGCGATCACAGCGGAAATCTGCCGCCTAATCTGACCCATTACCAAACTCCTTTTTTCACTAAGAACTCCATATTGTGCGCTCATTCGTTAAAGAATGGATAAAATTAGCTGGTCAACCGAACGGCAATCGCCTCTACCGCGCGGCGACCGACGTCACAGACAATAAATCCCTGCTGAATTATTTTGGTTGCAGGTTACGAGGCTTGTCTAAGGAGTGATGTTTGAGGCAGTTGAGTTGATAGTCTCGGCTGCTGGTCAGGTGTAAATGAAGAGAGGTTATCCTGGAGGGCCGCCCCACCCTGTGCAAATCTAGGCGAGGGTCAGCTGCCATCTGTCGTGCCAAAATGTCCCGCCTTGTCCCGGGCACATTAATGGCTTAGTCATGCTTGCCTTCAATGAGAGGAAATGGGCATGCCAAGAGCCGCGGACGTCCTAGTGAACGCACTCAAAACTCACGGCGTTGACCGAGTATTTTGCGTGCCTGGCGAGAGTTATCTCGGGGTGATCGACGCGCTTTATGATACCCCCGATATTGATGTGGTCACGGTACGCCAGGAGGGCGGTGGCGCATTTATGGCAGTTGCGGACGCGAAGTATACGGGTCGACCCGCAGTTGAATTCGTCAGTCGTGGACCTGGTGCGACCAACGCTGCCATCGGTGTGCATGTTGCCCAACAGGACGCTGTGCCGCTGATTCTTTTCATCGGTCAGGTTGCCCGCGTTGATCTCGGCCGGGAAGCATTTCAGGAGGTTGACTACACCAAAACATTTGGGGGCATGGCAAAGCTGGTATTGGAGGTGCTCGACCCAGACGATTTGGCCGATGCGGTGTGTCGGGCGTTCGACTTGGCGCGTGCACCGACGCCCGGCCCGGTAGTAGTTTCATTGCCCGAGGACATGTTGTTGGATGAGACATCAGTCCTCGCAAAACCGGTGATTAACCTGCAGCTTCCAGAGCCCGACCCTGAAGACATCAGCGAAATTTGTTTGCGATTTGCGAAATCCGAACGTCCTATCCTAATTGCCGGCGGTCAGGTTGGATTTGAGGCAGGCCGGAC
>CAXFCV010000270.1:0-1688 GCA_964000975.1 uncultured Rhodospirillaceae bacterium
ACGCTGCAGGAATTTGCGAAGGCGGCTAGGGAAAACCTAGATCAAAACTCGTGGGATTATCTTTTTGGTGCTGCAGAAACAGAGACAACATGTCGACGTAATCGCCTGGCCCTTGACACTATGGGTTTCCGACCCCGCGTCTTGAGGAATGTAGAAAATGTCAATGTAGGAACTGAGTTCCTGGGAACAAAGCTGAACCTTCCTGTAGTGCTTGCTCCCATAGGTTCGATGCAAGATTTTCATGAGGGTGCCGGTGCCGTGCCTACACAGGCTGCAGCAGAATACGGTTGCTTGCACATGCTAAGTTCCGTTTGCGCACCAGGCCTGGAGGCAGTCGCGGCGGCGGCACCAGACTATCCTAAGATATTTCAACTCTATGTTCGCGGTGACCCTGATTTCGTAGATGACCATGCCAAAAGGGCCATCGACAATGGCTACATTGCTTTCGCGTTTACCATTGATCTAGATTATTATTCACGTCGCGAACGGGATTTAGCAAAGCGTTATGTCACAACCGGACGCCGCTTAGCTGGTCATAATGAAGAGCATCAGAAAAGATTTAACTGGGATGACGTCAAACGAGTTCAGGACAAATTTGACATTCCCATAATTTTAAAAGGCATTGCTACCGCCGAAGATGCCGCAATCGCAATAGAAAACCATATTGAGGTAGTCTACGTATCTAATAATGGAGGACGTCAACTGGATCACGGCAGAGGTGCGCTTGATGTGCTCCCGGAGGTGGTTAAAGCCGTTGACGGAAAAGCCAAGGTCATGCTGGATGGAGGCATCATGCGCGGCGCCGATATAGTTAAGGCTATGGCTCTCGGAGCAGATGCGGTAGGCATGGGACGCTTCCAGGGTATGGCTGTGGCCGCCGGTGGTGTTCCGGCACTAGTACGTGCCCTAGAGATCTTAGAGAGTGAAGTTCGCGCGGCGATGGGCATGTTAGGCGTTACGAACTATGCCGAATTAAACAGTTCTTATCTTCATCCAGGATCTAAAGAAGTCCGTGACCCACACGTGCTCAGTTGTTTCCCATTAATTGAAGAGGGTTATTGATCTTTAGTCTGCTGACCGTCTCGCTCACTTAAATGCTTATAAATCAGTGTAAAATCGGACCCAGGCAAAGCAGTATTTGCGTCATCCCACACCTCTGTTATCGCCGTCGCAATTTTTGTCGGAGTGCCCGCCTCATTAGCGTTGTCGAGAAATAGATTTATATCCTTGGTGATAAGAGCAGTCGCGAAACCCGCATCAAAGGTTTTCGTCATAATTCGATTCGGAAACTTGTCAGCTGTGGCTGTATTTTGCCCCGTTGATACATTCACCACATCCAACATTGTTTTAAATTCAAGGCCTTGTGACAGGCCATAGAGAATGGCCTCAGACGTCGCTACCATTGCCGTGCCTGAGAGGAAATTATTAAGAATCTTCAGGGCCTGGCCTTGTCCTGGATCTTCTCCCACATGAAATGGGTTCTTGGCAAACCCCCGAAGAACATCGTTGTGTGCGTCGACAATATCTTTTGGGCCCGCCAACATGACTGTAACTGTTCCGGCTCGCGCACCAGCCTGACCGCCACTAACAGGCGCGTCAATATAGGTTACACCGGCCTCTAAACAGCGGGCGCTGGCTTCACGGGCAGCCTCCGGTCCAATAGTTGAGAGATCGATAATCACTTTGGC
>CAXFCV010000271.1:0-2005 GCA_964000975.1 uncultured Rhodospirillaceae bacterium
CCATGGGATTCTAAATAGTCCTCGAAGTCACCATCGCTCTGACAATCCGCGCTGGGTCTGATTTCTTCAACAATGTAGCGCTGGAGCGCCGACTGCTTCATGATTTCCCGACACTTTTTGAGCGCCAACACCATTGTTTCCCGGTCCTTGGGGCTCGCCAGATAGTTGCCGTCAATAACTGGCGGGACCGCCGGATCGTGCGAGGACACCATGACCGAGCCACGGCTCTCCGGTCGCATCAACGCGACCACAAGAGAACACCCCGGAAACGGATCAACAGGGTCGCCAATAAATTCAGAGCTGAACATCATTAGTAAATTCTGGATGTCGGGTGTTGACGTACTGGGATGCACCTTTAGAAAGCCGCCTGCATAGGCGACGCTCATTCCCATATAGCCCCGGCGTTGAAGAAGATATTTCAGGCCGTGCCTAACCTTATGGGTCCATTTGTTGACGAGATCATTGACGGTGAAATTTTCATTAAGGCGATACATTAGAGGGGCGTTAAAATGATCTTGCAAATTGGCCCCGACCCCAGCCCGGTCCGCGACAACATCAATTCCCAAAGACTGTAAATGGCTGGCCGGACCGACACCAGAGACTTGGAGTAATTGGGGGGTATTGTAGGCCCCAGCGCAGAGCAGAACCTCCTTATCAGCTCGCGCCGTTATCCCTTGGCCATTTTGGCGATACTCAACACCTGTGGCCCGGACGCCCTCAAACAATACTCGATGAGCCAGGGCATGGGAGGCAACGGTCAGGTTTGGGCGACTCCTTACCGGGTTCAAAAAGCCAACAGCAGCGCTGCAGCGCCGCCCGTTTCGGGTCGTAGATTGAATGTAACCAAAGCCTTCCTGATCAGCGCCATTAAAATCATCATTACGCGAATAACCGGCCTGCTGGGCAGCTTCGATATACGCGTCTGCGAGAGGGTGCGGATCTTTCGGGTCCTGGACCGAGAGTGGCCCGCCAGCACCGTGATATTCGCTCTCTCCACGCCCCTGGTCTTGAGATTTTTTAAAATAAGGGAGCACATCGTCATAGCTCCAGCCCGTATTACCGAGTTGACGCCAGTGGTCATAGTCCTCTTTCTGACCTCGCATATAAACAAGTCCATTAATGGAGCTCGTCCCTCCAACAACCTTACCACGCGGTTGCCGCACCTTGCGTTTGATCCGCTCCACCCCAGGCTTTGACCAATACATCCAATTGATTTTTGGGTTATCAAAATGCTTGCCGTAGCCAATCGGAATGTGGATCCAGGGATTTTTATCCTCTCCGCCAGCTTCCAACAGCAGTACCGTATGGCGTCCGTTCGCTGTCAAACGGTTAGCCAGCACACAGCCAGCGCTACCGGCACCAACAATGATAAAATCGAAAATGAGGTCATTAGTCATACGTAAACAGTGCCAAGTGAAATTGGACCTGGCAAGCAAGCAACGCCAATTATTTGAGCAGTTTTTTTGATCCAGATTGCGTTAACATATTTAAATTAGTGGGAGGTGTTTTAGTGCCTCTCACTCACCTCACATGTTTTATGGATTTTAGCGCCTTACTCAACTGGGAATGGGACCCGCGGTTGAGTTGATTATCAACCTTTGCAGGGGGCGGGACAGTGTTGGTTGGCCCGATCAAGATCCCGCGTGGAAGATTTTCTGAGGCATGTCGTGGATGCTCTTGCCGGGCCCGTTGTCGCTAATGATATAGTTGTCACATATCCACGACCAGACATTCGGCGTCATATGTCCTGGATGACATACGATGTTCATGTTCTGCTCAATGCACATGGGCTCATCTCGTCGGACCAGTGGCCGTTCCACCATATCATAGCCCTGACCATGACAGTATAGCCGTGTTTCTGCTTCGCGGCCATTGTTCCTCATGAAAGTGTTAAACGCGTGCCATACTTCAGCACAAGGCGCGCCTGGTTTGAGCATATCGAGCGTTATACGCTGCGCTTCTAGGGTAAAGGCAAGTTCTTCTTCCAGTTCCTCAAGCGCCCCCG
>CAXFCV010000272.1:0-2539 GCA_964000975.1 uncultured Rhodospirillaceae bacterium
AGTCCACCGATAGCCGGATTACACGACATTTCGCCGATTGTCTCACGCTTGTGAGTGACGAGCACCGTCGCCGCGCCCGCCCGAGCCGCCGCCGCCGCCGCTTCACAGCCCGCGTGTCCACCGCCGATGACAATAACATCAAAAGACGCATTCGAATGGGTCTGACTCATGGGGACGGAATGTAAGCAGAGGACATGACGAAGTCAATTAACAGCACCACAATACGAACCCTGTGCTTCAATCGGTTATTCACCAAATTTCAGCGGCTCCATATGTTGTGTATATATAGCTTAATTTAAATATAAAAATCTATATTTAGCGTTTCACGTGAAACACAGGGGGACCTGGCACTCTTACTTTCCAATACAGAATTCTTTAAAAATGATATCGAGGACGTCTTCAACATCGACCCGACCTGTGATTTTTCCCAATGCCCGTACCGCCAAGCGGAGATCTTCTGCCGCCAGTTCTACTTCTCCTGCCTGTTGATACCCGGATAAGCCCGACAAACAGTCTTGCAACGCCAGAAGATGTCGGGTCCGAGTAAGGACAGGCGCTGCAGATTCCACGTATCGATGTTCAACGTTCAACCGCAACCGCCCAACCAGCTCTTCTATCCCTTCCCCAGTTTCCGATGACACTAAGATAGAGTCGGAAAGTTCTGCCGGAAGGGTCCACCCGTTCCCCATAAGATCTGATTTTGTAATAACGGTTATCGTATCCGGCGCGTGGGCCAATTTGACCGTTTCTGGATTCAGATCATGTAACTGCGTGCCATCAAACAAGACCAAGCGATGGTCCGCAGTCTCTGCTCGTTCACGCGCACGCCGAATGCCCTCGTTTTCAATCACGTTAGAGCCGTGCCGCAACCCCGCCGTATCCGCGACAATCACAGGAAAACCGGCTAAATCCAGGCGAACCTCGACCACATCCCGTGTCGTGCCGGCGAGCTCAGACACGATGGCCACATCCCGCTTGGAGAGCCGGTTTACCAGACTTGATTTCCCGACGTTAGGCGCACCTAAAACCGTAATATAAAATCCGTCACGCACACGCCGCCCCTGATCAGGATCAGCGACATGGCTTTTAATCTCGGCCTGAAGTGCCTGGATCGATGAGTCCACATCGTCACGGAGACCCGGCGGCAGTTCTTCATCTGAAAAATCAATCTCGGCCTCAAAAAGCGCAATGGCCTTAATCAAGCGGTCTCGCCAGTCATCATACAGCGCTGCAAGGTCCCCCCGAAGCTGCCGTTGGGCTTGACGCCGTTGCGCGGTAGTCTCAGCGTTGATCAGATCAGCCAGGCCCTCTGCCGCCGTTAAATCTAATTTTCCATTGTCGAAAGCACGCCGGGAAAACTCCCCCGCTTCTGCCGGCCGCAACGCAGGCTGGCGTGAGAGAGCGATTGTAATATCATCTAGTACGGCCCGGCTGCCATGCACATGCAACTCTACCACATCTTCTCCAGTAAAACTCTTTGGCTGGGGGAAGACCAAGACCAATCCGTCATCAAGCGGTTCCCCAGACTCCGGATCCTTCACGGTGACACGCGTTGCCTTTCGAGGCGGCATATCGGTAAGCCCCGTGAAACTTGTCACCGCCTCAAGAGCGTCCGGTCCCGATAACCGGATGACCGCGATCCCGGCACGACCGGCACCACTTGAAACTGCAAAAATAGTCCCGGCGTCGCCTGCCATCTTTTACACGCACCTCCACGCTCAGCAAATTAACACTTGGCATGGCCATATAGGCCATAATCAGAGAAGTGAAAATAGTTAGTTGGCAAATGCGGGTTTCAATCCTCCGGACAGTCTGTCCCAGAAATCATCCACCTACGAGGGCAACATTAACTTGTCGACCGGCCTGTCGGCACCCTAGTATTGACTTGTGAATTATATTTCAACCCACAGCCCCGTTGGCGACATCACGCTCTTTGAGGATGCTGACGCCATCGTCGCTCTCGATGAAGGGCGGGCGGGAAATCAACAAGACGAACCGACGCCCCTCCTGACAGAAGCCATCCGTCAGCTCGACGCCTATTTTACCGCTGCCCTCATGTCCTTCGACCTTCCTCTTGCACCACCCGGCTCGTCTTTCCAACAAGACATTTGCCAGAGAATCCAGGAAATCCCCTATGGTGAAACTCGGACTTACGGAGACATCGCGACACAATTGGGCACCAGCCCCCGGCCCGTCGGAAATGCATGTAGCCGTAATCCAATCCCAATCATCATTCCCTGTCATAGGGTCCTAGGGACCACAACCCTTGGCGGCTATTCAGGTCCGGGTGGCATCGACATGAAACAATACCTCTTGCGTCTCGAAAGTGTAGCGCTTAGAGGTCTCTCAAAGCGATAACCCGTTTAGTAAAAGGACCAAAGAACATGCCAAAAGCCATACGCATTCATGAGACCGGGGGACCGGAAGTGTTGACTTGGGAGGACATCGAGGTCGGTGACCCTGGCGAGGGACAAGTACGGATAAAACAAATGGCATCGGGTCTTAACTTTATCGATTGTTACCAGCGATCCGGTTTATA
>CAXFCV010000273.1:0-3789 GCA_964000975.1 uncultured Rhodospirillaceae bacterium
GGCCAGACGGGCTGGCCATTGATAACGCTCCTCAAGCCATTCCAACACGACCGGCGCCGGATCCGGAGGCTGTCCTTCAAGCCGCTAAGTGGTTGGAAAACGCGCACCATCCGCTCATCATCTGCCAGAGAGGAGATCCTGGCGGTCGGTTGTCTCAGGTTCTATCCGATCTTGCTGCCAAACACGCCATCCCGGTCGTGGAGAATTTTTCGGTACAAAATCTACTCCCCTCTGCTCACCCCATGCAAAGCGGTTTCGACGCTGGCACCTGGCTTAAGGATGCAGACATTGTGCTGGCCATTGATACAGAAGTTCCATGGATACAGCGTCACCAGTCTCCTGGTAAAGACGCTAAAATCATCCATCTGGGGGTTGACCCTCTGTTCACCCGAATGCCCGCCAGGAGTTATCAGAACAATCTCGCAATTATGTCGGACCCTGCAACCGGCATTGAGGCGCTGGCAGCTGCCATGACCGACACCCAGAACTCGGAGCGATTTAATACCATCAAAGAAAAGAATGAGACCCGGCGTGCTGACGCGCGGGCACGTGCCCTCAAAGGCGACGGCTCACCCATGACGCCAGCCTATGTTGCCATATGCCTCTCAAATATTCTGGGCGAGGACGGCCGGGTATTTAACGAGCTTGGCGTGCCCGCCCCGTTTATGGATCTCAAGGGACCCAACCAAGTCATTTCAAATCCCTATTCAGGCGGGCTCGGCTGGGGCTTGCCCGCGGCCCTGGGGGCCTCATTGGCGGAACCCAGCCGACTCAACATCGCCTGTGTGGGTGATGGTTCTTATATTTTCGCCAATCCCGTTGCCTGCCATCAGATTGCCGAAGCGCATAACTTGCCTGTTCTAATCATCGTAATGAATAACGGCATTTGGAACGCGGTTCGCCGGGCAGCTCGCAATGTATATCCTGAGGGTAGTGCAGATAAGATGAATATCATGCCGCTCACGTCTTTGCAGCCGATGCCAGACTTCTGTCGCATTGCGGAAGCCAGCCGCGGGTATGCAGAACGGGTCGAAACCGGTAATGAATTGCCCGGCGCGCTCGACCGGGCCCTAAACGTCATTCGAAAAGAAAAACGCCATGCCCTACTAGAGTTGAAGGTGGCCGTGCCAAACTAAAGTATATTATAGAGCAACGGTCCGCGATACGGTCGTAGGACGATTATTCGGCTCGATGTTAACGATTACGCGATCGTGGCGCTGACGTACACATCGCGCCTGGTGCAGCCTGACCACTCCCCAAAGACAGGACTGGCGGCTGGACGTAGGGATTGGGAGCCTCACTGGCCGCCATGTCAATTGCCGTTACCAATACGAGAAAGGCGATCGTGGCCCATGCTATGGATCTTTTAGTACTCATGTCGACCTCTACGCCAGACCGAGACGTGGGCGCAGGCGTACCCCTAAAAAGGAACCTACAAACGCCGCCACTAGCCAAACCCAGCCATGCAGGCTTCCCGTCGAGATACCGCTGAAAAATGCTCCCACATTGCACCCAAACGCAAGCCGAGAAGAATAGCCCATCAATAACCCAGCAATTATCGCCGTCCCCCAACCGATCATCGGTAGTTTAATCCGGTCGCGTCCGAGATCGCCCCGCCAGGTAGCAATCGCAAAGGCGCCAAGGATTAGGCCGATATTTGTCAATGAGGTTACATCCGAGAAAATGGTTTGCGCTAGGCGAACCTGTTGCGCAGGTGCCGCCCAAAACATCGACCCCGTCAAGTCCATGGCAAAGAGCTGGGTCGCTTTGGCCGTCCATAATCCAAGGCCATAGACTACTCCCCACGGCTGACCAGATACTATTAGATGGAGAGCCGCCAAGGCTGCCACGGCTAACGCAGCAATCCACATGCGGCGGGGGATTTTACGGTGCTCAATTGGAGCCCATCTCAGAGCAATCAGAGCAATGAAAAACAAACTCAGCAGCGTGACAACGAGACCCCCTACCGGTCCAAACAATTCCGACATGGTAAGAATCGGCGTGGTCCCGAGCTCGATCCACCAATTCAGGTGATAGGCGCCCGCAAAACTGCCGATCGCAAAAAATGGCAACACCAACAAACCGACGGCATTGCCGCTACCCGCATTCACCAATGTTCCGGACCCGCACCCGAGCACAAGTTGCATGCTAAGGCCGAAGACGAATGCCCCGCCGACCATCGCCACACCAACAGGTGCATGTGCGCCCACCAATTCCGCCGAGTTGGACGCGAGCAAGGGAGAGGCAATAATGGCTACGACGCTGATAGCCACCAACTGCGCGATGAATCCGGCCGGCTCGCGGCGCAAAATAATAGCACGCCACGGTCCCGCGAATCCAAAGCGCAACCCTTCGAGGGTCATGCCCAAAGCAAGTCCCAAGGCTAGGATCAAACCAAAGCGGGCGCCAACAAACAACGAGATCATGGCGACAACAACGAGGAGTAAAATCAGCAAGTTGGTGCGCGCCAGTATTCTGCGCGCACTAACGGATGAGGCATAGATGGGTGTCATAATCAAATTATGGCAGCCTAGAACCGCTGTGTGACTAACGCGTGATCTTGTTCAATAGATTTTCTAAGAGGCCAGGGGTATTGGCCATTGGAAGCTTAGCGTGAGACCACCCAACCATTGATTCTGGATAGAGTTTTACTGATTCAATGCCGCCGAGTTCGCTTAAGGCAAACCAATTAGTCGCTGCCCAATGCCCCGTATTACAAAATGAGACAAGCGGGCCTTTCTTTTTGAGTCCATTGGCATTCGCAAGGGCTTGCGCCGCGGATTCGTCAATGATGGAGCCCCCCCCGTCAAACCATTTGGAATGGACAAAATAGTCTGATCCGGGCAAGGTACCGGGGCGTGCAGCAGCTGGGTGCTGCTTTTTACCGCGATAAAACGCCTCGGGCCTAGCATCGATTAAGCGAGCATCATCTTCCCCTTTTACAACGGCTAGAACGTTGTTCCGTGTTGCAAGCCATTTGTTACTGAAGGTAACGGCAATCTTGCTCGGTTGTGGTGTTGCTGGAGTGGCGCTAACCGCCCGACTTGCATCTTTTGTCCAGGCGTTCATTCCTCCATTCAAAATGGCTAGATGTTTGATACCGGCCGATTTGAGAGTCCAATAAACCCGGGCAGCGGCGCCAAAGTCGGTCTCATTTTTACCCTGATAGGTGATAACCGTCGGTTTGTCGGTTGTAAGACCCAATCTTTGAAAAAGATTGGTCAGTTGAGCGTCCGTGACCAATTGGCCAGGGTTCGTCGATGGACCGCGAAACTCCCTATAATTGACGTTGATTGCCCCGGGAATGTAGCCGTCTTTCACCGCCTTGCCGCGAATATCTAAAATGAAAGGGGCGTCTGCGGAACCAAAGTTTGCCAACTGATCGGCCGAAACGAGGGGTCCGAAACGGCTCTCGGCCGCATTACCCGAAGGTGCAGCGACTGATACGGCCATTACAACCAGCAGTCCGATCAGAGTTCTTTTCATAACGCGTGATCCTTTGTGAAAAAAAGTTTTTACCTCTACACTGTGGATATTGTCATAATTACACAAATGTCAATATGTTTTTTATATAATACATTTATATTTTGTAGTATAAAAGAGACCGAAACCCAGACTAGGAGACGATCGGGCTGATGGACGGGATGCCGAAGGAGAGGCAATGTAACGCGGTTTCAGGTCAGTTATTGTCATTTTCAATTTCACATCCCTCTTGTTTAACCTATACTCCACTCCGCCAGACGGTTGGATGGCCGCTCTCCTTTTGGAGAGAGGAAAGTCCGGGCTCCA
>CAXFCV010000274.1:0-4086 GCA_964000975.1 uncultured Rhodospirillaceae bacterium
CGCAGACCGCAGAGGAACTTGAAGATTACATCATCCTCAACCGCGCCTAAGGCCTCATTTCGACGAGATTTGATGCGATCGCCAGTTGATCACGGAAGTCGCCGATGCTATCGATGGGTTGAAAAATCCTCATCATCGACACTTCTCATCAATGCCAGATTTATTAACACGATTCATAGACGTTTGGGGAGAGACCTTCTTAGGGGTCTCGGTGGGTCAGCTCGCCATCGCGGTAGTTGTTTTGTTATTGGCCTTGTTGTTGCGGCGCTTTTTCGCGCGCGTGGTGATCGCGCGTCTGCGCAAGTGGACGCGCAAGACCAGCACGGAGGTCGATGATCAAATTCTGGCGGCACTGCAACAACCGTTAATGTTCCTGTTTATTATCATCGGCCTGTCTATCATCGTTCAATGGATACCATTCGGAGTGGATGCCGAAGATATTTTGGTCAAAATTCTCCAGTCTTTCATCGCCTTTACGATCTTTTGGACCATATATCGGATGCTCGATCCGATTTCGGTATTCTTCGACAAATTTTTATTGAAGCTCGCAGGAGCTGTGGCCAATGAGGTCAAAGACTATCTTCTGAAAGCCCTTAAAGTTTTTGCCGCCGGTTCTGGAATTGTCGCAGTATTGGCCCAATGGGGCATTAATCCGTGGCCTTATTTTGCAGGGATTGGCGTGCTTTCTCTTCCGTTTGCCTTTGCGGCCAAGGACGCCGTGTCCAATGTCTTCGGTGGCATTAAACTGCTGATCGTCGATCAGGCCTTCCGCATTGGTGACTGGATTGAAGCACCATCCATCGGCAATGGCACAGTCGAGGAGGTGACCCTCTCCACGATTAAAATTCGGAAATTTTCCAAAGCTATCCAAACAGTGCCCAATGGTGTGATTGCTGCAGAGCCAATTATTAACTGGTCGCGAATGAGCAACCGCCGGATCAAAATGGATATTGGTTTAACCTATGACACAACTTCCGAACAGTTTGAGGCCATTCTGGCGAACTTAAGGGCGTTCATTGCGGCAGACGACCGGGTGGATCATTCGGTTACTGAAATGGTTCACATGACGCAGTTCAATGACTCTTCAATCAATATCAATCTGTATTACTTCACAACAACCACCAACTGGGAAGAATGGCGCTCCATTCAGGAGGAACATATGCTCGCGTTTATAACGATCGTGGAAGAAGCTGGCGCCTGCATGGCTTATCCAACCCGCACAGTTCATGTAGAGGGATGGCCAGAGCAGTTGCAGATGACAAAAGATCCGTCATGAGCACGGGAACTGTTAAAGTGGATGTGGCGCCTGGCGAGCTCATTGATAAGATTACGATCCTGATGATAAAATTGGAGCGCATGGATAATCCGGACAAGCTTGCCAATGTGCAACGGGAGCTGGATAATCTGCGGTCAACTAAGGAGAACTCTGTCCCGGGGTCACAGACACTGGATGATCTGACCGCTAGGCTTAAGCAGGTGAACGAGGCCTTGTGGGAAATCGAAGACGATATCCGAGACTGCGAGGCACAGAGAGATTTCGGAGATACTTTTGTGAGTCTTGCCAGATCCGTTTATCGGACCAATGATGAACGTGCCCAACTAAAGCGAGACATCAATATCTTGCTTGGATCCCAAATTCTGGAAGAAAAATCTTATAAGCCCTATTGATTAGGGTTTACGGTGCCCGGTTCCATACTCTTAGACGGCCACATCTGAGACGCTCCTATTCCTGCGGCGCGACCAATTGCGGATAAACTCCTTTTAATTTATGCTCTGCGTGCAAGGGCATGTCCCTGAAATATCACCATTTACGGCCTGCAGGCTCCTTGAGTTGTTTGAATAGGCAATACCCAACGGGAATTATCGGGCTATCCCCAAGGCCAGCGCAATAGTTTGATAAAATTTCAGCTGTCTGTTTACAGAATCGCAACCAAATTATCGACATACTTGTTCATAATTGGAGTCACCTGCACTGGTGGTCTCCGACGTCACGTTGTAATTGAGGAAAGGCCTACCCTTGGGTGCCAGTGAGCATATATTCGATGAAGGTGATATTATCTTCCGGGAAGGTGAACGCAGTCTCGCAGCCTTTGTTCTTGTATCGGGCCATGTCGAATTAATAAAAAATACCACAAACGGACCGATTCGCCTGGCGCTTATATCGCCAGGTGAGATCTTTGGCGAAATGGGCATCATCGACCGCTCCGCCAGGAGTGCGACTGCGCGGGCCGTTGGTCGCGTGCGTGTCGAGGAAATTGACCGAGGCGGCTTCATAAATTCCGTTCAGGATGAGCCTGACATGGCTCTGAAAATCATTGGCAATCTGAGCGAGCGGTTGCGACAAACAAATGAGATGTTTACATCTTCGGCCTCTCAGCGGGTTTTAGCCGACGTGCAACAGAAGCCGTCAATTTGGACGTTGATCGGCGAACTGATTGCAAAGCGCCGGACGAAAAGACGACTCTTGGAATTTCGTGTGGCGCCCTTCGTTGGTGACCCCGAGGGAGTCTATTCCGTCCAGATCGCCCATATTCTCGATTTAGAGCCGGAGATCAGGGCGACATTGCTGCCTGAGCTACTGCCAGATCACGCCGCCGCTGGTGAGGGAAGGCACGTAAGCGCCCTCGTGAATGCGGGTCGCCATATCCTGCGCCGGGAAAACGCAGACCTGATTGTCCATGGTGAAGTTGATGAGAGTCAGATGGTCCTAAATATCCGTTTCATCGCGCACGGGTCGAAGCTTGATCAGCCTGGAAACTTTTTGATCACCGATCGCTTAACGTTGCCGTTTAATCTCAAGCCGGAGGTGGCAAAACTGCTGATTGCGGCTGCCGTAGCGGCGACGGTGCCTAGATCGGAATCTTACCGGTTAATGATGCGGCCCATTTTGTTCAATGTGTATGAGGCGTTACAAGACTTTGCCATCGAGCCCCCCTTGGAACTAACTCTTGTGGATCAGGCGGCGATCCAAATAATCCACGGAAATATTATTGCTACCATCGGTAATCATTTAGGCGACTTGCAATATTACCAGCGGGCGCTCGCCCGTTATCAGACGGCCGCGGAAACATTGACTGCCGAGAGCGCGCCTGCGGAGTGGGCAACGGTAAAATATCACCTAGCTCAGACGGCGCAGGCAATCGGTGAAAAGGGCGGCGGTGTTTCCATGCTGGTTGAGGCGCTCGAAAATTACCGTTCAGCACTCGTTTTTTTTACAAAGTTAGATTACCCGCTGGAATGGGCCTTCCTCCAGAGCAGGGTGGGGCTCATGTTGTACAAGACCGATCCGGTGACCGGTGACTCAGAAAATCTAAAGGCTGCCGTCGCCGCCTTTCAATCAGCACTTCAGGTGATCACCCGGGCAAGCAGTCCGCTGAAATGGAGCGAAGTGAAGTGCAACCTTGGCCAGGTTCTCCAAGTCTGGGGAGATTCAGCTAGAAGCGAGGAGCTTCTTGAGCGCGCTATCCAGTGCTGCCAAGACGCTCTTAAAATAAGAAATAGGGAGGAGTCCCCCCTTCTCTGGGCTGCAACGCAGAATAATATGGGCTCGGCCCTTTTTTTGTTGGGCCGTTTGACGGGCGAGTCCAATCCCGTGGAAAGGGCGGCCGATTCCTTCGGGAAGGCACTCTCAATCTACGATTCCTTCGGTGCGGCCCGCCTTGCAAAAGTGTCCGAACGTAATTTGTCCCGTGCCGAAGATGTACTACTCTCCAAGCGAGAACGGCGCGTGCCGAAGCTTGACTGGGAAGATGAAGGAAAGGGGGAGAGGACCGCAAGACCGAAGCATCACCCTCAACGAAAAGACCGTCATATCGAAGCTGCGGAATAAGTGTTTTCGCGGTTTACCATCGGCGTTAAGTAAAATAAAACTCACATCGATTTTGATCTTCTGATTATAAGGACTTTTTGCCTGTGTCCGATAAAACGGCGGTGCTGTTCGCCAATGAAGCATTTTATGTCGCATTCTTAAGCGGAGACTACGATGCCATGGAGTCGCTTTGGGCGCACCAGGTTCCCGTTAGCTGTATTCATCCCGGGTGGCATCATCTCATGGGCCGAGATGTTGTTATGGAGAGTTGGCAGTCA
>CAXFCV010000275.1:0-2498 GCA_964000975.1 uncultured Rhodospirillaceae bacterium
AAAAGTGGCCGTTCTGGAATTCGAGATCAGTTTCGCCGGCTTCCAGCATGTGGGCGGCGATTTTACTCGCCTTTTCGATGATTTTATCCGCCGCTCTGTAAAGTGCCGTTCCGCCGCTGACCATGGACCGAGACCCCATGGTGCCGAGACCAAATGCAACCTGGTCGGTATCGCCATCCACAACCCGGATATCTCTAGCGTCCAGGCCTAGCCGTTCACCAACGATCTGTTTGTACATGGTTTCATGGCCTTGACCCTGGTTTTTAGTACCCATAAGGACAGTTGTTGTTCCGTCTGTGGAGAAGCGGATTTCTCCGAATTCGGGTCCGGGTGCAGCCGCTGCTTCGATGGCGTTAGCGATGCCGATACCGCGGAGCATGCCTCGGGAGGCAGATTCTTCCCTTCGGGCGCTGAAGCCGTTATATTCGATCTCCGTTAAGGCCCGTTCCATGTTCTTGTCAAATTCACCACAGTCATAAGTGAACACCAGGGGCGTCTTGTATGGCGTATCCTCAGATGTCAGGATATTGCGTCGCCGTAGTTCCGCCGGATCCAGGCCAATTTCTTTAGCGGCTTCGTCGACTAGCCGTTCGATAACGTAGCTTGCCTCGGGCCGGCCCGCGCCCCGATATGGCGCCGTCGGATTACAATTGGCCATTACGCCCAGCACGCTCGAATGTGCGACTGGAAACCTGTAAACACCCACCAAGGTCCCCACGTTGGTAAAAATCGAGAGTAAATTCCGGATGGAGGAAATATAAGCGCCGAGGTTTGCGATGGTAGAGACACGAAGGCCGAGAAAGGTACCGTCCTCATCAAGCGCGATTTCAGCCTCCGTCACATTGTCCCGCCCATGTTCATCAGCTTGCACACATTCACTGCGTTCACAGGTCCATGAGACCGGCCGACCCACTTTGCGGGTCGCCCACATCATCAGGCGCTGCTCTACATATTGCCAGCCTTTTGCACCGAATCCGCCGCCCACATCCTGAGCAACGACACGGATATTCTGTTCGGGGATGCCAAAGATCTTTTCCGCCAGCACCTGTCGCACGCGGTGGGGATATTGCACGTCGGCATAGAGCGTATATCGCTCGCTACGCTCATCATAGTCTGCGTTGACCCCTCGGGGTTCCATGAATTGGGCATGAACCCGAGTGATGACAAAGCGCCGTTTTACGATCGTGGCTGCATTTTTGAAAGCCTCATCTGTTCCGATTTTATCGCCGGTCTCGTGGATGTGGGAGATATTATCAGGACATTCGTCCCAAACGGCTGGTGCGCCGGGCGCAATCGTTTGGGCCGTGTCCGTTACAGAAGGCAGTGGATTAAATGCGATTTCGATCATCTCGGCGGCTGATTTTGCTTGGTCAACGGATTCTGCCACCACCAGTGCAATGGGATCTCCCACATACCGAACGCGGCCCAGCGCCAGTGGTGTTTGAGGCGGTGCCCACATATCATCGCCATCCGGGCGTTTGCGCTTGGCCACCATGCCGGGCGTGCCAAGATTGTCGGCGGCGACATCCTCGCCAATAAAAATATTGAGAACGCCTGGAGCTTGCTTGGCCGCACTGACGTCAAGGTTGGTGATCTCCGCATGGGCATGCGGCGAGCGAAGGAAATAAGCATATGACTGGCGCGGCAATTTCACATCCCCTACATAGGAGCCGCGTCCCTTTAAAAGTCGGGGATCCTCGTCCCGTCGGACGGATTGCCCAATGCCGTAATAGCCCATGGTAAATTCCTTGCAATAAATACCCTCTAATAAATGCCTTCAGAAACGCTGGTTCAAGCGCTTTATCCGTTTGGTTTGCGTAATAAAACTTGGTTAAATACAGGTGGTACATGTCGGGAGGATTTCCATGGACGCGGTTAGCGATATGTCTGGTAGTGCCAGTTTTGCCGGACCGTTTCGAGGCAAATGCCATCTCGTTCTCACCAACGATGATATAAATTTGACCACGGATCTTTACCTTAATGCGCTGGGCATGCCGCCGGTTATTGCCATTAAAATACCGAAGGGTGTTGGAACACGGGAGAACCGGGGTAATCCTCCTTACGAGTGCACACGTCACTACTTTATCGATATGGGCAACGACAGTCTTTGGGCATTTTCTGAGATTCCTAAGGACGAAAAGACACAAACTGACCAGGATGCGCTGGCTGGCAATTGAATCGAGCATGGATCGCACTATCATCCCACCATGACAAAGAGTTACCCTAGCCGCCCTCTCCTCATTGTCGCTGGCCCGACTGCGAGCGGTAAAACAGGATTTGCGCTTGCCGCTGCGGAGAAATTCGGCGGTACAATAATCAATTCGGACTCCATGCAGGTATACAGTGATCTAAGAATTGTCACAGCCCGTCCGAGCGCCGCTGAGGAGACCCGCGCACCTCACAAGCTCTACGGCATCCTTCCGGCAAAGGAACGGTGCTCAGTTGGCCGTTGGCGGGAGATGGCCGTTCGAGAAATCGAGGCGTTGTGGCAGGCGAAA